>WFQQ01000090.1 GCA_015486965.1 Desulfurellaceae bacterium | reverse complement strand
GATTACACCTTGGTTTTTGATCCCTTAGACGGCTCAAGCAACATCGATGTCAATGTTAGCGTAGGAACTATCTTTGGTATATACAAAAAAACATCAAGCGGTGCTGAATCCCTGTTGGAGAGGGGAAATAAGCTTATATGTGCTGGCTATGTGATTTACGGTTCAAGCACCATGTTCGTTTACACAACGGGAAACTCTGTCAACGGTTTCACGCTTGATAAAAGTATTGGGGAGTATTTCCTATCACATCCAAATATAAAAATACCCCATTACGGCAAAATATACAGCATAAACGAATCAAATTACTACCGCTGGACTAAGGGCATTCAGGAGTATGTAAATTTCATCAAACAACACCCAGAGAGACAGTACACCTTGAGGTGGGTTGGAACCCTGGTGGCTGATTTTCACAGAAACCTGTTAAAGGGCGGAGTATTCCTGTATCCTGAGGACTCAAAGAACAAAAATGGGAAATTGAGATTGGTTTACGAAGCTAACCCTATGGCTTTTATCATAGAAAAAGCTGGGGGAATGGCAACTGATGGAAAAGAGAAAATTCTCGATATAAAACCAGAAAGCCTCCACCAGAGAATTCCATTAATCATAGGCTCAAAATATGAGGTGGAAAAGTACTTAGAATTTAGGGAAAAATACGGATAATGAATATTGTTATTGCCGGTGCCGGGGGAGTGGGGTATCACCTGGCAAAACAGCTCAGTGAAGAGAAAAAAAACATATCGGTGATAGAAAAAGACCTCGATAAAGCACTATTTGCCCAAGATAACTTAGACTGTCTGGTCATTCAGGGAGAGGCAACAGACTTAGAAACACTAAAAATGGCTGGCTGTGATAAGGCAGATATGTTTATTGCTGTAACAAACTCAGATGAAGTCAATATGGTCAGTTGCTTTATTGTAGCCCAGCACTTCAATATACCGAAAAAAATCGTAAGACTCAGGAATATCCAGTATTCAAAAGAGAACTACTTCTCTTTAAAAAATATTGGCATAGACTATATAATCAACCCAGAAGTAGAGGCAGCAAAATCCATAATTAATACTGTAAATTTTGGTGCATCAACGGATGTTATCATATTCGGAATTGACCTGCAGATGAGGGGATTTCAGATAGACGATAAATCTCCCTTTAAAGACAAAAACATCTTTGAAATAAAAAAAGAGCTCAACAAAAACTTCATAATCTCAGGTATTAAGAGAGAAAATGGAGAGTTCATTATTCCTTCTGGCTTTACGCAGGTAAAAAAAGGAGACTATATTTACATCATAGCAAAATACGACACCATAAACGACATAGTCGAATACTCAGGAAAATCCTCAATAAGGATTAAAAACATTGCCATTTTTGGAGCTGGTAATATTGGTGTCATGGCTGCATCGGGATTGGCGGGGAAGAAAAGAAACATCAAAATAATAGATAAAGACTATGAAAAGTGTAAAAAGGTCTCAAGCATATTAAAAAATATCACCGTTATACACGGAGATGCAAACGATGCTGAACTATTTGAAGAGGAGGAGATTGCAAACTTCGATGTTGTGGTAACAGCAACAGACAACGAGGAAATAAACCTGTTAAGCGCCCTATATTCAAAAAACATCGGCACAAAAAGAGCCATTGCAATGCTCGATAAATACAACTACATAATGATGGCAAACAGACTTGATGTTGATGCCGTTGTGAGCCCAAAGTTAACAACTGTTAACAGCATTTTGAGATTTATCAGAAAGGGAAAAATTATAGGAGTCTATTCAATCTTCAGTGGAGATGCAGAGGCTTTAGAGTTCGTAGTTTCCGAATCGTCAAAACTTGTAAACAAGGCTATAAAAGATGCGAAGCTACCTGAAGGAAGCCTTATTGTGGCAGTTGAAAGAAATGGAGAAAACATAATCCCCGACGGTAGTTTCGTTATAAAGAAAAACGATAAGATGGTGATCTTTACAAAAAAAGAGAACATACCAGCCGTTGAAAAGATGATCTGATGAACTACAAGTTTATCGTAAAATTTATCTCCATTTTGATTGCAATTACAAGCCTCTTTATGGCAAGCTCGATACCCTTTGCACTGTACTACTCCGAAAAAACCATCCCTCAATTTGTTATCATTATAATTTTGGGTATAACGGCTGGTATGCTGGGCTTAGTCGTAGGAAAAGACGCTCCAAACAGGCTAAACAGAAAAGATGGTTTTTTACTCGTCAGCTTAAGCTGGATCGTCATTTCAGCGTTTGGGAGCCTACCTTATATCCTGATCGCACATTTAAGCTTCACAGACGCATTTTTCGAAACGATGTCTGGATTCACCACAACAGGGGCATCCATTCTAGCAAACATAGAGGCTCTACCCAAATCTCTCCTGTTCTGGAGATCCCTAACACACTGGCTTGGGGGCATGGGAATAATTGTCCTGACCGTCGCTATACTACCCATGTTAGGTATAGGTGGTATAAAGTTAATAAAGGCTGAAGCCCCAGGCCCAAGCATGGAAAAAATATCACCAAGAATAGCCGAAACAGCCAAATACCTGTGGCTTGCATATGTAGTTCTAAGTGCCTTAGAGACAGTTTTGCTACTTCTTGGGGGAATGAACCTATTTGACGCACTAACCCATACATTTGGCACGATGGCAACTGGCGGTTTCTCACCAAAAAATAGCTCTGTTGCATATTTCCACTCCTCATACATAGACTGGGTGATTATAATCTTTATGTTCATAGCCGGAGCAAACTTCTCCATTCACTTCAGGGTTCTGACTGGAAAATTTAAAGCGTTAAACGATGAAGAGTTGAAAGCTTACGCCGTGATTGTTTTAGCTGCAGTTCTTCTTGTTACCCTCGACAACCTAAGCATATACAAAAATATATTTCAATCCCTTAGATATAGCGCCTTTCAGGTCGTATCCATTATGACAACCACAGGTTTTGTTACAGCCGACTACTCAAAATGGAACGGCTTTGCAAAAACAATTCTGTTCATACTCATGTTTATCGGAGGCTGTGCAGGCTCCACAGGCGGTAGCATTAAGGTTATAAGAATCTACACACTCTTTAAACAGGCAATAAACGAACTTAAATATAACATCCACCCCAAAGGTGTTTTCACATTAACCATAAACGGCCAAATAGTAAGAAAAAATATTATATTTTCCATTTCAGGATTCTTCTTTCTCTATATGGCAACATTTTTCATTGTCGCCCTGCTTGTCTCAATGTTCGGCGTTGATATCCTCACATCACTTGGAGCTTCTGCGGCAACTCTCGGGAACATTGGACCGGGTTTTGGAAAAGTCGGACCGGTAAACAACTATGCGTGGCTACCCTCTACAGTAAAATGGATTTTAAGCACAGCTATGCTTGCCGGCAGGCTTGAGATATATACTGTATTCGTTATAATCACTCCCGCATTCTTCAGAAAATAGAAAGACATAAATAATATAATAAGCATAAACAAATCCTAATTTTCTCAGCAGATTTCACTAAAATCGAGGATTACCGTTTCTTTTATATAATAATGTTTTATAAGTTTCATAATCATTTCTAATTTGACTTATAAAAAAACTCAACTTATTTTGATAACGAATAATTAAGAAAGCTAAAAATTCTCTTGTGTAGGAGGTGTGTATGAATGCCAAATGGCTGAAGGGCGGTGGATATGGTCTGATGGTCTTATTTACATCATTGGTATTAACACTGTTAAACTCTAATAGCGCTTTTGCAGCTGGAAGTGCACCTATGGTGGGTAAATGGATAGCACCAATCATCTATTTAGGTGCATTTGCTCTACTTGCTAACGGTCTAATGCATCTTGATCCCGAAAGGAGAAAAGCAGACGAAAGGGTGGTTGGAGTCATCACACTAACTGTAGGTGTTATGTGGTGGCCATTTTTAATCACGATGAACGCTGTACACGGCTTGGGACACTTAACCTATTTTGTCACAGGTTTAGCCGGGATGTATGCATTCGCATTCATTGTACTTGGTGTTCTTGAAATCCTCAAATGGCCCAAAAAATCACTGGGTGGTGTATTTATCTTGATAGGATGGTTAACACTTGCATATGCAATTTTCTTCATAACAGCGCCAACTCCAACAGGACACGGAACTTGGATCTATCACTTCAGTATAGCATTTGTGTGGTTCGTTGCGATGAACTTTGCTGGCTTCTTCATGCAGGGTAAGTGCAAGGAAAAAACTGTTGGTTACATAGTTACATTTGCAGCTCTCTACACATTTGCAATACCAGCTATCCTCTGGTCTATGCCACCTGGATTGAGGGGTCCATTTTAAAAATAAATGAAAAAGGAGGTAAGTATGAACGAAATTGTAGTTGCAATAATGGTTCTATGTGCAATCGTCGGATGGTTAGTTGCTCTATTTGTATGGGGCAGCGCTAACTAACTCCAAATAAGGGGGTAACAGATGCACTTTGTAGTGTGCGCAAAAGACGAAATAGACAAACTTTACATAGAACATGAAGTAAAGAGGTTTTATCCCGAAGCAACAATTACACTATGCAAAAATAAAAAAATTGCTGTTGATCTTTTAGAAAATAATGCTGTTGATGCCCTGATTTCCGATGAAAGTGCCGAATTCAAAGATAAAAGCATAGATAATATAGATAATATATCATTCACATCGTATGAGGATTATTTTTATCAATCACACTACAGAATAGAGAAAGCGTCTGTTACCCCCGTAATTGAATTATTAACAAAACCATCCAAATATACAAAAAACGATATACTTACCTTGCCGGGAAGAATCTCAAAATTCTTTGAAGATACTTACGGTGTTATAAAGAGATTCAAAATAGGTTCGGACTTTACTAGCAAAAGTGTTCTCTTCAATGTCAACTATCGATACCATTTGTATTACAGAAATCTTAAAAAAATAGAAAAGTTTTATCGTTATTTTATAAAACCCGTACGATTTATCGGTGCTGGTATAGGTAACTTCGATTACATAACATTAAAGGGATTTAGCATTCTAAAACATGCTGATGTCTGTCTTCACGACTCACTTATCGATAAAAGGATTTTGAACTACCTGCCTGATCACGCAAAAATCATAAATGTTGGAAAGAGATGCAAAAATCACTCCGCAGAACAGCCCACAATAAATGAACTGTTGGTACATTTTTCAAAAAAAGGGTTGAGAGTTGTGCGCTTAAAAAGCGGCGATCCATCAATATTTGGGAGATTGGCAGAAGAAGTAGAGTATCTAAGAAAAAATAATGTTCCTTATGACATAATACCCGGTTTGAGCTGTATTAATACCGTATCAACAAGTGGCATAATACTTACAAAAAGGCGCACAAATAGAGGATTTTCAGTAATTTCACCAATTAAACACGGTGGTGAATTCAAAGAAGTTGATTGGCAGGAAAGAAAGAAACTGCCAATCATACTTTTCATGAGTGTCAGGGTTGCAAAACAGGTTTGCAAGAATTTGATAAGCGAAGGATTGGATAAGAAAACAAAAGCTCTAATGGTTTTTAATATTGGAAATAGCAAAGAAAAAATAATAAGAGGGAATTTAGATGATATCTATAAGAAAGTTGAGTTTTATATAAACAACAAAAAACACATTCCCCCCGGTCTGTTCATCATCGGTGATGTGGCAGAATTCGAAAGAATTAAAGACTTTTTGGACAAAAAAGTTCTGATAATTGGAGATAAAAACTCAAGAGAAGATATAGGTATCAGATTAAACGATATGGGTATTTTTGTGGATTATTTAGAATTTC
>WFQQ01000089.1 GCA_015486965.1 Desulfurellaceae bacterium | reverse complement strand
TAAACGAATAACTTCTAATATTTTCTTTTCATCGTCTGTAAGCCCTATTTTGTCTAATATCTGGCTACATTTTTCCGATATAGACCTTCCTAATTTGTTAATCTCATCCTTTAGTTGGCTTATATCTTGAGTTGGTATCTCATTTTTTAGATCCTTTGCTAATTTAACCTTTTCTATAAAATCACTCAAAAGTTTTAATTTATAATATAAAACTTCTTTTTCTTTGGAGAACTCAGGGAGTGATTCAATCTTTGACGTGATAGATTGAAGTTTGTTTAATGCTTTTTCCAGGCTCTCAATAATTGAAGCAGAACTACTTCTAACTTCTGCAGCTTTATCTGAAAGCTCTTTAAAAGTATTAAGACGTTCCTTTATTCTTAAGAGCAATCTTTCTCTGTCGATTCTTTGTTCACATAAGGGACAGATATCCATTTTATCTTGCTCTATAATTTTTCTGCCAGATTCAAGCAAACCCGCAACATGGAGCTCTATTCTTGTCTTATCCGATAAAAGTGGTTTTATACGCTCATTAACGTTTTGAATATCATCTATAATTTCTTGGGATATGAAGGGCGTACTGGTAATCTCCAATATCTCGTTAATTACTTCAACAATATTATCTGTATTTTGAGCTATTTTCGTTGTTTTAAATATTTTCTCAAGATATTCATCAATTTTTTCTAAAGATTCAATTGGTGGTAATCTGGATTCTTGGAGTATTTCATTTAATGCTGGTAAAATGCCATCTACATCGGTAATGTCCTTCGTAATATCATCTGAAAGGTATCTAAATAATTCTTTAATGTATTTTTCTCTAGAATCTATTTTTCCCTTTAATTCATCTCGAAGTCGCATCATCTCGAGCTCTACATTATCTAAGGGTTCAATACCAATTATGCTTCCTATTGCTCTGAAACGTTCTGCGGGTTGATTTACAATAAACTCAAGAATTTGTGACCTGCGTAAGATGAACGTTCTTTTTTGAGTTACTTGAAAATAATCACTAAACTGAGCTGGAGGAGATGGCTCAGATGAAAAAGTCCTAACTAAAGATATATTGCCAGGGTTAAAAGTTATTTCTACACTTACATCATCGGGAGTGAAATTTACATGAGGACCATGTCGATTTAAAGATAGACTTCTTACACCCTCCAAATGGGATATCTTTCCAGTAAAAAAAAATTCTATTGCATCTACTATTGAGCTTTTCCCAGTCCCATTTTCCCCTCGCAAAAGGAGGCTTTTCCCATCAATTTCCATCTCTAAATCTGGAATACCACGAAAGGCTTTGATGTTAATCTTTTTGATCTTCACTGACATCTTCACAATCCTTCTTTAAAGCATCAAAGATTTTTTCTTGTGATATAACCTCGTCACCTTCCCATAATTTTCTGAGTTCTTCAAGGATTAGCCGAGGAAAATTCACATCATCACCAAGCTTTTGAAAGAATTCTTCAAAAATCTCTTCACTAATTCCCACTATTATTACTCCCATTTTTATTGTAGTACATTAAACCAACTTTTCCCAATCGTACACCTTCAGTCACGATATACAAGAATGAGCAGAGCGAATTCCCTTTCTCTTTCACCGCTCTATCAAGCGGGTTTTTTCAATCTTTGCTCTGGTGAAGATGTGTCTCTTATTCAGATCAATATTTTAAGGTTTAAATTTTTCCTTTCCCTCGACTTTTAATCCGACAAGATATGTATGGTTAAGTGTTGTCTTATGTATAATATTTGAGATAAATTTCGAAACTTCCAAAACCTCTCCTTAACTTAATACAGCAGGTAATTTTTTAATGCCTGTCTTGTCTAATAATACATGTTTAAAAAATATAAAGCAAGATTATTTTTACAAGATTATTTTTGAATTAAATATGGGTAAAAAATTAATTTTCTGGAATTTCTCATTATACCCGACACAACACGGGAAGTGTTGAAAGTTAGGGCTGTTTTGGTATACTAATAGTCAAAAAAGGAGTTTTTATGTATAGGACACTTAAAGAAGCTGCTGATTTTATTAAAGGTAGGTTTGGGAGAGTAGATGTGGCAGTTATAACTGGAACTGGCATTGATGTCGATATAAAGGGTGAAAAGATTGGTGAGCTTGGTTATTCCGATGTTCCCAATATGCCTCTGCCATCCACAAAGTCGCACAAGGGCTACTTTTCCTGCATTAAAAAGAATGGATTGAAAATAGTTCTGGCTTATGGTCGTTTTCATTACTATGAAAGATACACCATGCAGGAGGTTGTTTTTTTACCCCGCGTTTTAGCCCTTACGGGCGCTAAACTTCTTATTCTAACCAATGCTGCTGGTGGTTTAAATCCCATGTTTAAAAAGGGAGACCTTATGGTTGTCAAAGACCACATAAACATGATGGGTGCTAATCCATTGAAGGGTGATAATATTGATGAGCTGGGAGAGAAGTTTCCCGATATGAGTGAGCCTTACAATCTTGCCTTTATAGAAAAACTCAAGTATTCGGCTATAAAAGAAAGGGTGGAGCTAAAAGAGGGTGTTTATGTAAGCGTTAGCGGACCTTCTATGGAAACGCCTGCTGAGACCCGTTTCTACAGACTCATAGGGGGAGATGCAATAGGCATGTCAACGGTGCCAGAGGTTATAGCGTTGAATCACATGGGCATTAAACCCATAGCTGTTTCTATTATCACAAATGTTAACAGACCAGACTGTATGGAACCAGCACCCATTGATAGTGTCATAGAGGCAGCGAGCAAGGCGAGTGGGAGGTTGAGCAGGGTTTTGGATAGATTTTTTGGGGAGGTTTTATGACTATTTTGATAAAAAATGGCTACTGTGTTGATGGGGAAATAGAGGGCTATTTTGATATTTATATAGATGGGAATCTTATAAAAGAGGTAGGAAATATTGAGAGAAATGCCGATTTAACGATAGATGCTAAAAATTGTCTTGTTATGCCAGCCTTTTGCAATGCACACACACATTTAGCCATGAGCCTTTTTAGGGGTATGGCTGACGATCTTGAACTGATGGAGTGGCTCACCAAATATATATTTCCTGCGGAAGCACGCTATGTTAACCCCGATATGGTTTATAAGTGCTCTAAACTCTCTATGCTTGAGCTTATAAGGGGCGGATCGGGCTGTTTTGTTGATATGTATTTTTATGAAGAGGAGGTTGCAAAAGCTGCTCTTGAGATTGGAATAAGGGGTGTTCTTGGTGAGGGTATTGTCGATTTTGAAACGCCCTCCTGTAAGAACCCGAAAGAGGCTTTAGGGAAAAC
>WFQQ01000088.1 GCA_015486965.1 Desulfurellaceae bacterium | reverse complement strand
TCCTAATTATACATTTGTCAAGCAAAAAAACATTTCTTATAAACTTAATTGCTTGTAAAATTTTATAGCAGAATATGCAAAAGATAAATCTTTTTAACAATAAATTTTAAATAAAGTGGATATTACTTTAAAAACAACATTCCCGCTGCTTGACTAAAAGCCGAAAAATACATATAAAATGGCTAATTCATCAAAAAGGAGGAAAAAGCCATGGGAAAAATAGCTTTAATAACTGGAGCGTCAAGTGGAATAGGAGAGGCGTGTGCGAGGGTATTCGCTCAAAACGGTATAGATGTGATTATATCTGCAAGAAGACTTGAAAAGTTGGTTAAGCTTGAAAAGGAACTTAAAGAGAGATTTGGCGCAAGGGTTTTACCCCTTAAGCTTGATGTCAGGAAAAAGGATGAGGTGTTTGACTATCTGGGCAACCTGCCAGATAAGTGGAAAGAGGTAGATATACTGGTTAACAATGCGGGGTTGAGCAAGGGTCTTGAAAAACTTCAGGATGGAAAAGTAGAAAACTGGGAAGTTATGATAGACACAAACATAAAGGGCTTGCTATATGTCACAAAGGCAATACTTCCTAAGATGGTTGAGAGAAATTCGGGCACAATAGTAAATATAGCATCAATTGCAGGGCATGAAACCTATCCTGGAGGTAATGTTTACTGTGCAACCAAGGCCTTTGTTCTTCAGCTTTCAAAAGCCATGAGAATGGATCTTCTGGGCACGGGAGTTAGAGTGATATCTATCGACCCAGGAATGGTTGAAACAGAGTTCAGCATAGTGAGGTTTGATGGGGATAAGGAGAGAGCAAAAAAGGTTTACGAAAATATAAACCCACTGACGGCCAATGATATAGCCGAAGCGGTATGGTTTGCCGTTTCACGACCAAGCCATGTAACGGTTGAAGACATGGTAATAATGCCCACTGAGCAGGCGAGTGTTTTAATGAATATCAAGAATTACAAGAACTTCTAACCCTTTACATAGTCTAAGTGGTCAAAGAAGTTTGGATACGAGGTCAGAATGGACTGAGTTTCTGTAAGCTTAAAATCAGCATCGGTTAAAGCCTGCAAAATGAGGAAACTCATGGCAATCCTGTGGTCGCCGAATGTATCTATCTTTGCAGGTTTTGGCCTAAAGTTGGGGTTTCCTTCAATCTCAAAGCCATCGTCATACTCATGCACTGAAACCCCTACTCTTTTTAGGTTTTCACAAATGGCTTTAATCCTATCGCTCTCTTTTTTCCTTAAATCTCCCGCCTCCCTCACGACGCTCTTTCCATCACAAAAAACTGCCAATATGGATAAAATGGGTATCTCATCGATGAGTCTTGGTAAGATAGAACCGTCAATTTTAAAGGGTTTCAACTCAGGAGAGTGTCTAACCATAACATCTCCAACTGCTTCAAAACCTTCAACCCTATAACCCTCAATTGAATACTTAACACCAGCGCTATCAAAAACATCAAGTATTCCGCTCCTTGTTTGATTTAACAGGACATCCCTGAGCAACAACTCAGCCCCTCTCTTTAGAGCTGAGAAAACCATAAAAAAGGCAGCAGAGGATATATCTGCAGGAACATTAATCTCGAAATCACCTACAAGCTCTCTATTCTTTCCAAGCTTAACGCTGTTTTCTTCTTCTAAGACATCCACTCCAAAGGCTTTGAGCATATTTTCTGTGTGATTCCTGCTCTTAAATGGTTCCCAAACAGATACTTCATCGTCTGTATATAGACCAGCCAAAAGTATTGCAGACTTTACCTGTGCTGAGGCTATCTTGGTTGTATGCTCTATACCTTTTATTTTACCACCCTTTATAGCCAACGGAGCAAGCCCTCCATCTCTATAAAGAAAGTTAACGCCCATTTTAGAAAGCGGCTTAATTATTCTCATCATGGGTCTTTTTCTTAAAGAGCTATCACCGGTCAGAACGGCAAAAACTCCCTCTCCACCAAAAAGTCCACTCAAAAGCCTCATGGAAGTGCCAGAATTTCCGAGGTCGAGAATATTTAAGGGTTCCCTCAAAGAGCCTTTACCCTTTCCTTTTATCTTTAAACCTATAGCCTCCGCATCAACCGAAGCACCTGCACCCTGCATAGCCTTCAGGGTTCTCAATGTGTCATCTGAGTAGAGAGGGTTTACTATGCTCACCTCACCCCTGCTTATGGATGAAAGCATAATAGCCCTATGTGTTATGGATTTATCACTTGCAACCCTTAAGCTCTTTACTTTAGCCATATATCTACCCCACTTGCAATAAGCATACCTTTTGAATTGTAGTAAACAAACGATCTGCCGCTGAACCTGGATTTAGAATTATAACCTTTAAAAGGCTGTTCACTTGAAATAATCCCTCTTCTGTTATCCCAGAAGGCGGAACTCCCGTATATTACCAAATCACCCCTTTTCAAATACACATGACCCAGAGCCATAACATCGTGATTGGGATATATGTAGGCTCTGTCAGACCGTATGTAAACAGGGGTTTTACCCTTTTTATACACCCACAGCTCACCATCAAACAGCAAAATCACACCGTTTTTCTCTTTTACCATCTTTTTGGCTATAACCCTATACTTGCCGCTACTTGTATACTCCCAGACATCTAAAGCTTTGGCTTTCTCCTTTACACTGAATTTAACATGACTTACAGGAATGCTCTCCTTTTCAACAAACCCAAAAAAAATAAAGGCAGAAACACCAAGTAAAAGAATAAATGAGGAAACACCGAGCGTGTATGTTATGGTTTTAAAGTTCACCATATCTATCTAAAAAAAGGTATTTTTCTAAAACAGAGCTCCACAAACCCTGGGCTTTTAATATATACTCGACAATGTCCCTCACTGCGCCCCTGCCTCCTCCAAAGAGTGAGACATAGTCTGCCACCTTTTTAACCTCTTCATGGGCGTCTAAGGGGCACGCTGAGAAACCTGACAGCAACATAGGTGGTATATCGATAAGGTCATCACCAATGTAGGCTATATTATCATTGTCTAAATCGTATTTCTCTCTCAATGCCTTGAATGCGTCTAACTTAACATGCTGATCTTGATAAACATCCTCTATGCCAAGCTGGGAAGCCCTGATCTCGGTTACCTTTGAGTACCTGCCAGACACCACCGCACACCTAATACCAAGCTCGCTCACTATATGGAAAATATGACCATCCTTAACATCGAAAAACTTATATTCAACACCGTTGTCATCAAGAACTATTCTACCGTCTGTTAATACACCATCCACATCGAGAATAATCAACTTTATATTCATAAAACACCAGCTTTCAATATATCGTGAAGGTGGATTACACCTACAATTGTTGCTCTGTCCTTTACTACCACAAGGCTCGTTATCGAATACCTCTCCATGATTGAAGCAGCTTTAGCGGCTAAAGAAAATTCGTCTATGGTTTTTGGGTTTTTGCTCATAATATCCTTAGCTTTAATCTTAAAAAGTTCGGAGGAATACCTCTCTATCGCCCTTCTCAAATCCCCATCTGTTATTACACCAACAAGTTCCCTGTTTGAGTTAACCACAGTTGTCATTCCGAGCCGCTTGGACGAAATTTCATAAACGAGGCTGTTGAAATCTGAGTCTTCATATACAACGGGAACTTCATCTCCCGTGTGCATCAAATCTGAAACCCTGACGAGCAGTTTCTTACCTATAGCACCACCAGGATGAAACAGTGCAAAGTCATCCTCTTTAAAGTTTCTTTTAACAATTAGCCCAGCTGCAAGTGCATCACCTATTACAAGCGCAGCTGTGGTGGAGCTTGTTGGAACCAGACTTAAAGATGTCGCCTCCTCTTCAACTGAAGCATCCAAAACAACATCACTTCTTTTGGCAAGCTCTGAGTTTATATTTCCAACGATAGAGATTATGGGAATATTGAACCTCTTTAAAATTGGTAGTAGAAACAGAACCTCCCTTGTTGCCCCTGAGTTAGAAAGAAGAATAGCCACATCCTCCCTTCTAATCATACCCAGATCGCCGTGGGCAGCCTCTGCTGGATGGACAAACATTGAGGCAATACCAATACTTGAAAAGGTTGAGGAAATTTTTTTACCGACAAGTCCCGACTTCCCCATGCCAGAGAATATCACCCTACCCTTACAGCTATCTATTAGCTCAACAGCCTCTAAAAATCTATCATCAACTCTCTTTTCCAACTCTCTGACGCTTTTTGCCTCTATATTGATGGCTCTTTTGATTGCCTTTAAAACGCTATCCATTATCCTTGTTCTTTTTTACTATGTCGATTAGCTCCTTTCTCAAATCCTCATCAAATGGTTTCATTCTTGCAGCCTTAGCAAGGTAATCTATGGCTTTAGAGTAATCGCCCATTTTTTCATAGACCTTGCCAAGCAACTTGTTTGTATTTATGCCTCGGCTCTGATCAGGTTCAATCTTGGAAAGATACAGATCCTCACCCAGACTTGTAGCCTTTACATTGTAAAGAGAGAGCACATCATAAAGATAGTCCTGTCCGCTGTCAGCACCGAACGGAGACGATGTATAATTATCAAAAATCTCCATAATCGCCTTCTGTTGCTCCTCATTTGCAAATATAAAGACACTAAACATATCTTTGGCTTCCACAAGCCCGTCTTCAATGGCATCTATACACATAACACCAAACCTTGCAACCTTGTTGTCTGGCTCTTTTGCAAGCACTATGGAGAAAAACATTCTTGCCTTATCAAACCTATTTTTAAGAAAACTCTCTATACCGTACTGCAAAATATCCTCGACCTCTTTGGATTTCATATCCATATCTCAAACCCCTCTTTTTCTGGCTTAAAATCTGTATCAAACACCTCTACACCCTTCACTACACTTGCCGCGGGACCCTTTTTGGCGGCATTTATCATAACATTTATAATTTTATCGTCGGCACAGACAACCATCTCCACAGAACCGTCTGGCATATTCCTCACATACCCGCTTACATTCAGCATATCTGCAAGCCGCTTCGCCCACGCCCTGTAGCCAACACCTTGAACAACGCCTGTAATTTTCAGCCTTTTGCACGGCATAGCTCTCCTCCATTAACTGCAAAGTCCGGGCAGATACCTTTTTTAACCTTCAACACATTGGTAGCCACTATCTCTGCCATTCTCATCCGTGCTTTGTAGGTGGCTGAGCCTATGTGTGGCAAAAGGACACAGTTTTTAAGCTCTAACAACCTCTTATCAAAATTCGGTTCATTTTCATAGACATCCAGCCCAACGCCAAACCTATCAGAACTCTTTGCCTTCTCAATCAACGCTTCTGTATCAACAACCTCACCCCTCCCAATGTTAACAAAAACGGCATCATCTTTCATTAAAGAGAACTCATCCCTACCAAGAAGGTATTTGCTATCTTCATTTAAAGGGGCACAAACAATTACAACATCACTCTCTTTCAACAGTTGATTAAGCTCAACCCTCTCTGCATCAACAAGCCTCTCCCTATCACTTTTCCCCCTGTTGAAATAAACAACCCTCATGTTGAAGCCAAACCTCGCCATGCGGGCTACTGAACTCCCTATTCTACCCATACCAATAATACCGAGTGTCTTTCCATATAACTCCTTGCCAAGAAACAGAACAGGGTCAAAACCTGTAAATTTTCCGCTCCTTGTAAAACTATCGGCTTGGATCAAGTGTCTGCTCACAGCAAGGATGAGGCTAAAGCCAAGCTCTGCCGTTGCCTGGGTTAACACATCTGGTGTGTTTGTGAAAAATATCCCATTTGATGTTGCTGCTTCTATATCCACATTGTTTATTCCCACGCCGTAATTGGCTATTATTTTCAAGTTTGAACAGTTCTCGATAACCTCACTATCTATTTTGTCAGAGACCATGCTTATGATTCCAAAGGCATCTTTGGAAAGCTCCATAATCTCGTCTTTTTTAAGATTTCTACTCTCCTCGTTTATTACAAGCTCAAACTCCCCTTTCAATAGTTCAATACCATTTTCAGGAATCTTTCTCGTTATAACAACCTTATCCATTTTAATTAGACCTCCACATCCACATTAAAACCTGTAAGTGAATCTGGCAATCCATAACTCCTATCCATTATGCCACACACCACATCGTAGTCATGCTTCACACATTTTCCCGTTTTCTTATTGCAAATCTCAACATACCATCTATCTTCCGTTTTTATTAAATTAACCGTAAACTGCTCTTTATCAAGACCAAAGTGCTCTAAAAAATCATCCTTAAAACTTTCTTTTCTACCTTTCCTCTTATGCTTTTTCTTAAACTCCCTTTTTGCACTTCTTTTAAACTGCCTAAAGCTATCAACCGCCCTTACAGAGGGCATTTTATATATTTTGTGAACAACAAGCCTATCGTCATCCATCTACTACTTCTTGACATTGTTTGAAAAGTACCTCAAAAATTTACCGATGTATTTAGGTATATCCTTTCTCTCAACAATAACATCTATAAAGCCCTTTTCAAGCAAAAACTCAGACCTCTGAAATCCCTCTGGCAAGCCCTTACCAATGGTCTGCTCGATAACCCTTGGGCCAGCGAACCCTATGAGAGCCTTGGGTTCAGCTATAATTACATCTCCCAACATTGCAAAGCTTGCAGCCACACCACCTGTTGTGGGGTCGGTTAACACTGAAATATAGGGAAGACCCTGCTTGTCCAGCAAACTCAAAGCCGCTGAAACCCTCTCCATCTGCATCAGTGATAAAATACCCTCCTGCATCCTTGCTCCACCAGATGCAGAGATGATAACAAGCCCTATTCTGAGCCTCATTGCTCTCTCAACGGCGCGAATGAGCTTTTCTCCCGTAGCATAACCCATTGAGCCGCCCAAAAATGAAAAATCCATTACGCTCAAAACGCAAGGCTCACCATCTATGGTGCATGTGCCGTTTACCACAGCCTCTTTTATGCCTGTTTTGGCTATGGCGTCTTTAATCCTATCTTTGTAAGGTTTCAAATCCACAAAGTTCAACGGGTCTTTTGTTGTAATCCTTGAGTCGAACTCTTTAAATGTGCCCTCATCGGCTGTAAGTTTTATCCTCTCTTTGGCAGAAACCCTGAAATAGTTACCGCAGTTTGGGCAAATCCAGTAATTCTGCTGAAGCTCCTCGATGTAGAATGTTTCATTACACCTCTTGCATTTAACCCATTTATTTGTCTCTTTTTTCTTCTTCCTAAACAAACCCATACTATTCTCCTTCGGAAAACACTTCCTTTCCTCTATAGAATGTTTTAACAACTCTACCTTTAAGCCTCTTACCGTGGAACGGCGTATTCTTACCCTTGGAGACAAACCTTTCTCTATCCACCACCCACAGGCTACCCTTATCAAGCAAAACAATATTTGCAAACCGTCCCTCTTCTATAACACCTGCATCCAGACCAAAAACCTTAGCTGGCTTTAAAGTCATAAGAGCTATAGCATCGGCAAGCGATATAACTCCAGCATCAACCAAATAGGTGTTAACAACTGAAAAAGCTGTCTCAAAACCACTGATACCGAAGGCTGCCTTTTGCATTGTGCAGCGTTTCGATTCTTCATCGTGTGGAGCATGGTCTGTTGCTATGGCATCCACAATGCCTGAAGAGAGAGCACCGTGTATAATATTGACATCGGTTTTGCTCCTCAGTGGTGGGTTAACCTTGGCGAATGTGTTGTATTCTGCAATCTCTTCCTCTGTCAAAGAGAGGTGGTGTGGGGTAACCTCAAAAGTTACATTGACATTGTCCATCTTCGCCCTTTTTAAGACCTCTATAGACTCTTTTGTGCTCACATGGCAAATGTGAAGATGTGTGCCCACGCTTTTTGCAATCTCTATATCCCTTGCAATAATACTCGATTCAGAAACATTTGGGATTCCCTTCAAACCAAGCTCGAATGCGATTCTTCCGTCATTTACAACTCCATCTCCACTGATGTTTAAATCTTCCTCATGGAGGCTTAAAGGGACATTCAGGTCTTGGACATATATTAACGCCTTTCTCAGCACCTCTGCATTCATTACAGGTCTTCCATCGTCAGAAAATGCCACACAGCCTGCCTCTTTCAGGCTTAAAAAGTCTGAGAGCTCCTCTCCCTTTTCACCTTTGGTAATTGTGCCTATTGGGTGGAGATCGCAAATTGAAAGTTCCTGGGCTTTTCTTTTTATGTACTCCACAGTTTGCACATTATCGATAGTGGGGTTTGTGTTAGGCATACAACAAACCGTTGTAAAACCACCTTTTACAGCAGCCCTTAAGCCAGTTTCTATTGTCTCCTTATGGGTGTATCCAGGGTCTCTCAGGTGAGCATGAATATCCACAAAGCCAGGCGAAGCTATAAGTCCTGTTGCATCAATCTCCTCATCAATTGAAACTCCGCTTACATCTCCCACAATCTCTATAAAATCATCAACGATAGATATATCCGCAAAACCTTCAAAGTTGGTTGAAGGCTCAATTACAAAGGCGTTTCTTATAACTTTTCTCATTTCTCCTCCAGTTTCTTAACCAAAAGCTCATTAACTATCTTTGGATTGGCTTTGCCCTTGGTCTTTTTCATAATCTGTCCAACAAAGAACCCTATTGTGTTCTTTTTGCCTGCCTTATACTGTTCTACAGCTTTGGGGTTAGACTCTAAAACCTCTTCAACAAGCTTCTCAATCTCACCCCTGTCTGTAATCTGGATAAGCCCTTTCTCTTTAACTATTTTCTCTGGATCATCGCCAGAGTTGTACATCTCTTTAAAAACAGTTTTGGCAATCTTGCCACTTATTATACCTTTCTCAACAAGTTCAACGAGCTTGCCAATCTGTTCAGGCTTAATCAGGGTATCTTTAATCTCTTTGCCATCCCTGTTTAAATATCCAAGTAGCTCAGATAGTATCCAGTTGGCCACACTCTGAGGCTCTTTACTTTCTTTGGCTGCCCTCTCAAAATACTCGGCAAGCTCTCTCTCCTCTACAAGAACCCTTGCATCCTCAGGCTTAATCCCATACTCCTCAATAAATCTCTCAAGTTTCTCCTTTGGAAGTTCTGGTAGTGTTTTTCTTACATCGTCTATCCACTTATCATCTATGATTAAGGGCACAAGGTCAGGATCAGGAAAATACCTGTATTCAAACGATTCCTCTTTTGAGCGCATCGGTTTGGTGATGCCACTTTTCTCATCCCATAGCCTTGTTTGTTGAATCACCTTGCCGCCCTCTTTTAGCACATCTATCTGCCTTTCTATCTCATACTCCAACGCCTTCTCAACATGCTTAAATGAGTTCATATTTTTGAGCTCTGTTTTGGTACCAAGCTTATCTTCGCCTTTAATCCTAACAGAAACATTTGCATCACACCTCAGGGAACCCTCCTCCATGTTTCCATCGCAAATGCCTAAATACCTAACAATCCTTCTTAGGGATTTTAGGTATTCACCAGCCTCTTCAGGCGAGTGCATAACCGGTTTTGATACAATCTCAAGTAGTGGAACACCCGCCCTGTTGAAATCCACATAGCTACCGTCAGGCTTGTGTACAGTTTTGCCTGCATCCTCCTCCATGTGAATCCTTTCAAGGGCAATTTTTTTATACCCTCCATTGATAAATATCTCTACCGCACCGCCCTCAAGAATGGGCAGTTCATATTGGGATATCTGGTACCCTTTGGGGAGATCGGGGTAAAAGTAGTTTTTTCTTGCAAATCTGGAGAATTTATTTATGCGGCAGTTCAAAGCCAAGCCAAGTTTTATTGCATACTCAACAACCTTTTTATTTAAAACCGGTAAAACTCCGGGCATTCCCATACAAACAGGACAAACATGGGTGTTTGGGGGTGCTCCGAAATCGGTTGAACAGCCACAGAAAATCTTTGTTTTTGTTAGAAGTTGTATGTGAACCTCAAGACCAATTACCGCTTCATACTCCATCTTATCCTCCAAGCTCTGGATTGGTTATAAAAAACTCCTCTGGCTCCTTCCAATCTATTATAACCCTACCGTCTTTAATCTCTATTCTATCTTCCGTTAAAAGCTTAACAGCCAGAGGGTAAATTTTGTGCTCAGTTTTTAAAATCCTTTCACTCAAGCTATCCTCATCATCATTGCTAAAAACAGGCACGACAGACTGGACTATTATTGGTCCATCGTCGAGTCTGTCTGTAACAAAATGCACCGTAGCTCCAGAAAACTTTACACCACTCTCAACTGCCTGCCTCTGTGCATGTAAACCACGAAACGAAGGCAGAAGCGAAGGATGAATGTTTAAAATCCTGTCCTTGAAGCTTTTTACAAAATATGGGGAGAGAATTCTCATATACCCGGCAAGGAGAACAAAATCCACTCCATTGGCTTTCAAAAGCTTAACAATCTCCCTATCGTAGTCTTCGCGGCTCTTTCCTTCTGGATCAAGAAAGAGCGCATTTAATCCCCTTCTTTTTGCTAAAACAAGACCTCGGGCATCTGCCCTGTTGCTTATCACAACAACTACTTTACCATTTTTAATAAATCCGCTCTCAATTGCGTTTTGTATAGCCTCAAAATTGGAACCTCTGCCAGAGAGTAAAACAGCAAGTCTATACAACTATTACCTCTCCTTTACCTTTCTCTATGAAACCTATCTCGTAAGCCCCGATAGATTCATTTTTAGCAAGCTCTACAATTTTATGCGAATTACCCCTATCGCAGATTGCAACCATACCAATACCCATGTTGAATGTCCTGAACATCTCCCTATCGTCAATGCCGCTAATCCTTTTAAATTCTCTGAATATGCACATCTCTGGAAGTCTATCTTTATACACAACTGCGCTGAACCCATCACCCAATATACGGGGTATGTTGTCATAGAAGCCGCCACCGGTTATATGGGCAATCGCACTAACAAGACCTTTGATTTTTTTGAAAAGATTAACATATATCCTGGTAGGCTTTAGAAGTGTCTCACCTAAAGGTTTATTACAAAATGGGCTATCCAAAGTGAAACCGTGCATATCAAAAAAGACTCTTCTCAGAAGGGAATAACCGTTTGAATGAAAACCGCTCGACTCAAAACCCACAATAACCATACCCTCTGTCAACTGTCTGGGTAGCAAATCTTCCCTCTTGCAAACACCCACGCAGAATCCCGCAAGGTCATACTCTCCATCCTCGTAAACTCCGGGCATCTGAGCTGTTTCTCCACCCACAAGAGCACAATCAGCCTGTTTTAGTCCCTCAACAACACCCTGCACTATCTCTTCAATGACAGTATCCCCAAGATTACTGTATGAGATGTAATCCAAAAAGAACAGCGGCTCACTACCAGTAGCAATTATATCGTTAACATTCATGGCAACAAGGTCTATACCAACCGTGTTGTGTATACCGGCTTTCTGCGCTACAAGCAGTTTTGTGCCGACACCGTCTGTCGTGGATGAAATAACAAGATCACAACCCAGCCGCTTGAGACTAACTAAAGCTCCGAAACCACCTATGGAACTTATGATATTATCATCGGGAAGAGCTTTAACCATCTGCTTAATCTTTGCCGCTATCCTATTGCCCTTATCAATGTCAACGCCTGCACCCTTGTAATCTATCAACCTGCTCTCCTTTTTGACATTATGGGAACAAGCTTATCATAGCTGACAACTATAATACCAAGCAACGGCACAGAAAGAATTATACCCCATATTCCAAGCAGCTTTCCAAAAAACAGGATTGCAAGGAGCACGGCGAGTGGATCAAGCTCAAGCTGCCTTGAGTATATATAGGGTGCTATAATATTTCCAGAGATAAAGTGGATTATAAGTAGAACACCCAAAACCTCTATTCCCATTATTAAGCTGTGGTGAACAACAATTGCCACTATAATGGGTGGGATAAAGCTTAAAAAAGCACCAATATACGGTATAACATACATTACTCCACCAAAAACTCCAAAAAGGAGGGCGTAATCTATACCTACCACATAAAGACCCGCAACACTGAGGGTAGAAACAATGAGCATGAGGATTAAAAGACCAACAAGGTAACTTATTAAGACATTGTGTATATCTTGAAAAACCTCTAAATAGTCTTCACCAAGAATGGTCAAGATTACATCCTTCACAACAATCTTATACTTTTCACGGTATAAAATCATAAAAAAAGAGATAATGGGAATCAAAAGGAAGGCAAAAAGGGCGGAAACTCCCTTTAAAATGCCCGTTATACTATTGACAGCAAAAGAGACCATGTAGCTTTTAATTGAGTTCAGTGCTCCTGTTATCAGGGTATAAACCTGCTGACTGTGGCCAAAGCGTGAACCAACATAGCTGTATATCGTATTAAACTCCTCGTTTATCCCGTTTATAAAACTTGGAATCTGCTTCTCAAGACCTGCAAGCTGGGTAATCAAGGCTGGAACGGCAATAACAAACAATAGAGCCATTCCGCCCATTATAAATGAAAGTACAAAAAGCCCAGTAATCCAGCGAGGCAGGTATTTAAGTAGCATGTTCTCGAAAGGGTAAGATATCTGGGCAATGATGTAGGAGAGAAATACAACAATAGTCACAAAGGTGAGTTTAAAGAACAACAGGTATATACCTATTCCTAAAAGAACAAGAAAAATAATATATTCAAACAGACCTGAGTGACGGTGAGAGTTCAACCTATACAACCTCCGAATCTTGGTTGTCCAGCCTCTCCCTTATCTCTTTGAGTTTCTCTTTCTCTTCCTGAATTGATTTTTTTGCCTCTTCAATGATGCTCAAAAGCTTTTCTTTCTTCTCCTGCGCATATTCACTTCCCTTTTCGACGAGCTCTTTTGCTGTATCGGATATTGTGGTTGCAAGGGATGTGATTTTCTCCTCTATCTCGCTTTTCTGCTCAACCAAACCCTTTATCCTCTCAAGCTCAAACTTTGGCAGTTTCTCTTTTACTGCATCAAACTTCTCTGCATCTATGTAATCCTTGGCCAGAAAGTATGCAAGAACTCCAGCCCCAACTAACCCTCCTAAAATCAATAACCTCTTCATTTCTTAATCCTCCTTCTTAATTAATTTGGTTGTAACTTTCGAGACGCCCATCAAGAAAGCATATATATCGTCCAGCTTCTCCTCGATGCTTTTAACCCTATCGAATAGATAATTTGCGTGGGACTCAACCCTTGTTTTTGTGTTTATCACAAGTGAATTAATCTCAATCACAGACTCCTTCGTCCTGTCCATGATTTCAAAGGTTGTTTCTTTTGTTTTCTCAAGTACAGATTTAGCGGTATCCTTCGCATCTCCCGAGAGCTCTTTGGCATCGTTTGCTATCTGCTCAGCAATTTCAACAATCTCCTGTGTTTTGTAAAGCATAAAGTCCACCTTAGATTGATAAGGCTCAATCTGCTTCTTTAAGTCATCAAGCTTTTTCTTCAGATTTGAATAAAGGGAAATTAGAACTATAATCCCAATGAATGCACCAATAGCAAAAATAGCATACACTATTGCAATGACCAACAGGGAAACACCAGCCAATTCGTTCATATAAAACCTCCTCTACAATTTTTTTCCAAACAGTTTTGATACTATCTCACTTGCTGATTCCTCAACAGACCTGTTTGTAACATCGATTATCAACCACTCAGGGTGCTTTCTAAAAATGGAATTGGCATACTCAACCTCTTCATAAATCTTGCTCAAAGAGGCGTAGGATGAGTTCTCAATTCCCAGCTTCTTTGCCCTCTGTTTCCTAATCTCATAAAGCCTCATGGGGTCTATCGTAAGACCAACAATCTTGTTCTGATCAATCTTAAACAGTGAGTCTGGCAGTTTCTCACCCTTTACAATTGCAAAATTTGCAACCTTATAACCGCCCTCCTGTGCAAGATAGATACTCAAAGGTGTCTTGCTGGTTCGTGAAAGACCTACAAGAACTATGTCTGCCTCATCCAAATGTCTTGTGCTTCTGTTGTCGTCGTGCTCAACAGTATATTCAATCGCCTTTACCTTCTCAAAATACTGGTCGCTTATCTTGTGGAGAAGACCTGATATGTTTCTTGCCTTCTGTCCAAAGAACTTTTCAAACTTATCAATGTAATAACCAAACAGGTCTAAAATCATAATGTTGTTCTTTTGAAACACCTCGTTTGCATAATCCCTAAGCTCTTTATCAGCAATTGTACTTATAACAAGCGGCTTTTCATAGATAGCTTTATCCAATATCTCATCTATCTGCTCTTTGTCCCTTACCTCTATGAACTTCCTCTCAACGACATTTGGATATCTAAACTGAACCAGAAATGCCCTTGCAATCTTTGATGCGGTCTCTCCTGTTCCATCAGAAATTATGTATATGTACTTCGGCTCTGCATCCATCTCTCACCTCAAATCCCTAACTTGGCTAAATTATACAAAGAAACAGCTATCCAGAAAAGCATAAAAATCACAAGAGAAAAAATGGGCTCAACCATTGAGTACTTACCCATAGTAATGACAATCTGAAAGGTGGCTATGTAACTTAAAAAAACCACGCCACTCAAAAAAACATTGCTTATAAAACCACTCTTCCTTGGCGTTATCTTAAGCACAAACACAAGTGAAATCAGCGTAAGTAAAACACAAGATAGAGGGTAGAAAAACCTAAAAAGGAGCATGGATAGGTAGTAATTTTTGTCTTTGGCACTTCTTAAGCCACCTAACAGAGCAAGAAGCGATGGCTCCTTGAACTTTGATATAGAAATAAGAGAAACAAACGGTTTTTTACTTTTTATTGTAAACTGCTTAAATCTGTGTTTTTCACCTAAAGGCACACTACTCCAGAAACCGTTTATAAAGACAAGCTTATCATTTAGGAATTCGGCTTTTTTTGAATGCAAAAGCTTCAAGAAATTGGAGAATTCATTATCAACCTTGTATGCCTCAACATCGTAGATTACCTTTTTATTCACATCTACACCCTTTGCCGAAATGAAAAAATTTCCAACCTTAAGCCAGACAGTACTATTTTTTTCTTTTTTAAAATAGTATTGCTTGATAAGGGAAGCCCTATCAAGTCCATAGTTAACAAAGAGCTCTTTTGAGAGAAACATAGCAAAAGCAACCAAAAACGCAATTATAAAAACGGGGAGTGCTATCTTAAAGATACTCAAACCACTTGAGCGCATCACAATTATCTCATTCCGAAAAGACATATAACCGAGACTGATAACCACAGAGAGTCCGAATATAAAGGGCAAACTAAAATAGACCACAAACGGCGTATAAAATAGGTAGTACTCAAAAACATACTTAAGAGGTACAGAGGATTTAAGGATAACTCCAAGCTTTGTGAAAAAGTCCGAAAGGATAAACAAAAAGGTGGTGAAGACAAGAACGGTGAAAAAAACAAAAAGGAAGTTCTCCGTTATATACCTATGGAGTTTCTTCATACCTATCTGTGACTTCCCAGTGTTCTAAAACCTGTGGAATGAGCTGTTCAAACTCCTTTAAAGAGAGCATAACAGAGGCGTCAGAAAGGGCACTTTCGGGTTTTGGGTGAACCTCTAAAAATAGGGCTTTCGCACCTGTGCTTGCAGCAGCATAGGCAAGCCACCTTGCAAACTGCTTTGTCCCGCCGCTCTTTCCACCTGCTGATGGAATCTGCATTGAATGGGTTACATCGTATATAACACCTTTACAAAACTCCCTCATTATCCTGATAGACCTGAAATCGACAATAAGGTTGTTATACCCAAAACAGCTACCTCTCTCCGTTAAGTAAACATCTTGATTCCCTGATGCGTAAGCCTTTTCTACTATGTATTTCATATCCCATGGAGCCATGAATTGACCCTTTTTAATGTTTACCGTTTTTCCTGTCTTTGCAGCCTCAACCACAAGGTCTGTCTGCCTGCATAAAAACGCTGGTATTTGAACAATATCAACAACTTCAGAAACGGGTTTCGCCTGGGAAGGAATATGAATGTCCGTCGTAAGCCTCAAGCCAAACTCATCCTTTACCTTTTTTAAAATCTTCAAACCCTCTTCAAGACCGGGTCCTCTGAATGAGGTTATAGATGTCCTGTTTGCCTTATCAAAAGACGATTTGAAAACTATCTCTATGGAGTACCTTTCTGAGAGCCTTTTTAGAAACTCAGCAACATCCAATATAAGTTTTTCTGACTCTATAACGCAGGGTCCAGCAATAAAAAAGTGGTTTGTGCTCATATCGTTGTATGTTAACAAATATCACACAATTTCGTAAAGCTGTTTGACACTTTTAACCTGCTTTGCCGTAATAAGGTTAAACCCAAGTTTCTCCAACTTATCAAGCGCCCTCTTGTCCCTGTCAAATAGGCGAAGGTGTCCTGTTAAGTCTATTTCTGAGAAAGCGATTGTGTTATCGGGCAGGGTGCTTTTTTTAATAGAAGATATAAGTGCTGAAGCCACTGCAGCATCTGTAGCCGTTGAGCTGACCTTGATTCCACCAGCAATATTTACATAAACATCGTACTTAAAAAACGGTATTCCGAGCCTTTTTTCAAGCACGGCAAGGAGCATATTTAGCCTGTTTATATCAAACCCTACGCTAACCCTCCTTGGAACAGCAAGGGGTGTTTTTACGCATAGGGCTTGAACTTCCAATACAATGGGATATCTGCCTTCAACCGTAGCACCGTAGCAGATTCCATCCGTGAACTCTCTCTTCTCAAAAAACTTTAGCGTGGGGTCTGGAACGGTTTTTAGCCCCTCTTTAGTCATCTCAAGAATCAACACATCCTCAGCAGAGCCAAACCTATTTTTCGTAAACCTCAAAACCCTTAAATCGCTATTCCTATCCCCTTCAAGCAACAAAACAGCATCCACCATATGCTCCAAGGTTTTTGGTCCTGCAATTGCACCCGATTTCGTTATATGTGCCACTATAAAAAGGGTTATACCCTTTGATTTTGCTACCTCTATAAGCTTTTCAGCACAATACTTAACCTGCTGGATACCACCTGGAATGTAGTCTATCTGTTCGCTGAATATGGTGTGAATGGAGTCCAAAATAGCCGAATGAGGCACATTTAACTCCAAAAATGCCACTATGTTCTCAAGCTTGCTTTCGGAAACCACATCAACATCTTTTACACCTAATCTACTCGCCCTTGAGCCAATCTGACTTAAGGACTCTTCAGCAGTAAAATATATGGTCTTGAACCCACTTTGGGTGATATCCTCAGCAAGTTGAAGCAGTAAGGTAGACTTGCCAACACCGGGTGTTCCTGAAATTAAATAAACACCGCCTTTAGAAAGTTCATAAGAAAAGAATGAGGAGAACTCTCCCTTTAACGGCAGTGTGTCAGCTTCGGTGTTTATGGAAGACACTTTTACTGCCTTAAGTGGTTTTAGACTGAGTTTGGCACCTCTTTTAACTGTGGCTTGTTCCTCAATTGTACCCCATTCACCGCAGTTTGGGCACCTGCCATACCACTTACCAAACTCAGCACCACAGTTTCTACAGACATAAACTTTTTTTGCCATAACTAAAATTTACTTATTATTGTGGCTCAGTCAAATAGTTTTTGAATTACCTCACTTTCTATGTATAATTTACAAAACTATCTATGGAGGGCAGTATGAGAGAGGAGATAAAATCCAGAATAAAGAAACTCTCACAACTTTTAGGAGAAAACAACATAGACAGTGCGATAATAATGCAAAACATCGATGTTTACTACTATACAGGAACTATGCCTTCGGGTGTTTTAGTTATATCCAACGATGGTAAGGTGGTCTTCGCCGTAAGAAAGGGGTATGAAAGGGCAAAAGAGGAATCGCCCATAGATGGTGAAAACATAATAAAGGTTTCGGGGCTTAGCAAACTACCCGATATATTAAGTGATTACAATATCAAATATGAAACTGTAGGCATAGAAACCGATGTTCTACCTACAGATATGTTCTTCAGGCTTCAAAAGACATTCAAAAACTCCAATTTCAAAGATGTTTCACATTTAATAAGAAGTCAAAGGGCTATCAAAAGCCCTTACGAGATTGAGAAATTAAGGCGTTCAGCCCAAATACTCGACTGCACTATGGAAGATGCGAAGGAACTTGTAAGGGAAGGTAAAAAAGAGATAGAGATTAGCGCAGAGCTTGAGTTTAGAGCAAGGAAGAGGGGACATGTAGGCAGGTGTAGGATGCGTGGATTTAACGGAGAGATGTTGATGGGGCATGTACACAGCGGAACAAGAAGCACTGCGCCGTCTGGATTTTTAAAACCTACAACGGGGATTGGTATATCTCCAAGCTTCCCCGATGGTGCATCCATTTACAAAATTGAAAGGGATACACCTGTAATTGTGGATTTTTTGGGCAATTACGATGGGTATATGACAGATGAGACAAGGCTGTTTGTAGTTGGAAAACTTGATAAAAAATTTGAAAAAGCTTATGATTTTTGTTGTGAGGTTATGAATTACTTAGAAGAAACAGCAAAAGAGGGTGCATCTTCTTTGGAGATTTACAACCACTGCATTGAGCTTGCAAAGAAGAGAGGATATGAAGATAGCTTCATGGGAGCAAAAGGTAATCAGGTTCCCTTCGTTGGTCATGGCGTTGGGCTTGAGATAGATGAATATCCCTTTATAGCCAAGGGACTTGACTTTGAGCTGAAAGAGGGTATGACTTTTGCCTTTGAGCCAAAGGTTGCGTTCAAAGGAGAGGGCGCTGTGGGTGTAGAAAACACATTTTTGGTAAGGAAAGATGGTGTTGAATCTTTAACAAAATATCCAAGGGAGATTGTCTATATATGATATACGACTACTCCTTTCAAAGGAGATTTAGCAAGATAAAAAGGTACGAAATAGTGGCGCGGAAACTTCTGGGTGTTTCCGAGACAGACCCAGATTGGATTATAAAAAATAACTATCTGAAACTTGCTAAAAAGTACCACCCTGACATAAACAAAGAGACAGAGGAGCTTTTTAAAGACATCAACACAGCGTACATGATATTAACGAAGAGGGATTTTGATGTGGAAAGTGCACGATTTTATACTGTTAGCGATGAGGATATGGAGGAGTTGGAAAGAGAGTACTCGATAGATAGCAAAACTGATAACTACTACAATTTCTGGAAAGAAAGGTTTTTTGGGAGGTAAGGTTAAGAATGATTAGAGTTGTAGTTCCGATGATCGGGGATAGACTGTCTGAACATTTCGGTCATGCTGAAAAATTTGGCTTTTTTGAGATAGAGAACGGGAAGGTTTTAGCCGTTGAGATTGAACCAGCCCCAGAGCACTTTGAGGGAAGCTTTCCACAATGGGTAAAAAGCAAAGGAGCAGATGTGGTAATTGTTGCGGGTATAGGACCCAAAGCAATTGAGATGTTTGAGAGTTTTGGAATAAGGGTTATTACAAATGTAGTGCCAGATAATGCCAGAAAACTTGTTGAGGACTTTATAAATAATAGGTTGGATGTTACATACGAAGAGGTGTGTGAGCACGAGCATCACCACCATTAAACAAGGAGGTATTTTATGAAAATAACAATTAGTGCAAAGAACACAGAGTTAACGAAGTCTATCAAAGACTATGTTGAGAAAAAAATTGGCAGACTGGAAAGGAAGATAGATGGACATGTTACGGCGGATGTGGTGCTTAAGGTTGAAAAGTTCAGACATATAGCCGATGTAAAGCTCAACATCGATGGAGAGATAATGAAGGCGTCAGAGTCATCAAGGGATTTATACTCCTCGATAGACCTTGTGTATGAAGTCTTGGAGAAACAGATAGAGAAATTCAAAGATAAGCTCTACAAATCAAAAAGGAAGGCTTCGCAGCAGGAGAGTTTCAAGGCAGAAGAAACAGAACGAGAACCTGTTATTGTTGAGGAGGAGTTTATACCAAAACCTTTAACGGTGGAAGAGGCTATTATGAAACTCAATGAGGAAGATAAACACTTTATTGTTTTCAACAACTCAGAGAATGGCAAGGTTTGTGTTATTTATAAAAAGAAAAATGGCGACTACGGATATATTGTGACCAGATGAAAGAGTATAAGATTTCAGATTTTATATACAAAATCGGGCTTAATATAGAGTGCCAGGAAAAGTTTGAGTGTCTGGAGAAGATGGCTAAAGAGGTGGCAGAGACAGCAAATTTAGACCCTGACGAGGTGTATTCTTTCCTGAAAGCGAGGGAGAAATTTGGCTCAACAGCACTTGGTGGACATTTTGCCCTACCCCATGCCAAGATACCAGAACTTGACAAGGTTGTTGGAGCTCTGTTCACTACAAAAAACCCCATAGACTTCGGTTCACTTGATGACCTTCCAAGCCAGATATTCTTTGTTGTGCTCGCACCCGCTCAGAAACCCTCGATACTTTTAAAGGCTGTGGCTAAGGTTGCAAAGATTTTTAAAGATGGGAGGCTGAAGGATAGTATAATAAAAGCAAAAGAGGAAGGGGAAGTTTTAAACCTAATAAAAGAGAAAGAAAAAGAGTTGCAGAAGGTATAGCGTGGAGATAGTTCTTCTCAGCGGACTTTCTGGCTCTGGTAAAAGTACGGCTCTTGCTGCATTAGAGGATAGTGGCTACTTTGCAGTTGACAACTTACCCTTCTCTTTTTTAGAGAAGTTTATAGAGATTGTAGAATATTCAAACAAGGAAATAGATAAACTTGCTGTAGTTTGTGATGCAAGGGATCCACAGATTGAATCTAACATAAAAAGGCTAAAGGAGCTTGTAAAATCACACAGCTCAAACTTTACACTGATCTTTCTTGAGGCAGATAAAACCACCCTGATAAAAAGGTTTGAACAAACAAGAAGGGCTCACCCCTTAAGTGTTATGCGTGGACTAACACTTGAGAATGCCATTGAGCAGGAGATTAAACTTTTAAAACCTGTCAGAGAAATCTCAAATTACATAGTAGATACTACTAACCTGAATGTGAATGAACTCAGAAGATTTATACTGGGAAAATTCAGAAACAGCAAAACTGCAACACT
>WFQQ01000087.1 GCA_015486965.1 Desulfurellaceae bacterium | reverse complement strand
CTTTCAGAGTTAAACCAAATCTTCTTGCAATGCCTCTTAATGTGTCTCCCCTTGCAACAATATAGTATCCATCACCTATCTCTCCAGGCTTTGGAGCTCTCTTTGCCACTATATGCTTTGACGGTAGTACTATCTTTTTCCCAGGTCTTATTTTTTTCCAGTTTATATTTGGATTTAGTGCCTTTATCTGTTCGGTAGAGTAGTGGAATTTGTGGGCGATGCCTATTAGCGTATCGCCTTTTTTTATTGTATATATTTTCTTTTTATTTTCTGATTTTCTCTTTGAAAGTTGTATGGGTCTTTTGGTCTTAGTTTCTCTTTTGAGCCTACTGTTTGGTTTGGCTATTTTGGTTTTTACCCCTATAAATCTCTTTGAGGCTATAGTAGGTATTTTTATCTTTTGATTTGGTCTTATCCGTCTCCAATCTATCCCTCGATTTGCCTGTTTAATAAGTTTGGCTTTTATACCGAATTTGTGAGCTATACCTATTAGCGTATCACCCTTTTTTACAGTATAAATCTGGTATGCGTAGCTTTTCAGCGTCAAAAGGATTACAAACGAAGCTATTAAATACTTCATCCGCATGTGTAATTTATACAAAATGGTCTCCTTTATTTCAAGTAAAAGTTGACATTTGTCAAGTTTATTAAATTCTGTTTTGGTTAAAGTTATTTTTCTGTTTTTCTTCCTGTTGTAGTCTTAACTTTATGGCTATATCTGATTATAGGTTTGAATAGTCGATTAAACGGAGTTGACAACTGTTAGATAATTGAATAATCTTTTTACTACAGGATGGGCGGTTAGCTCAGCGGAAGAGCACTTGCTTCACGCGCAAGGGGCCACAGGTTCGAACCCTGTACCGCCCACCATTTTTATTCTTTTTTAGTTTTTCTAACCTTTATAGCAAGCTCCATAAGCTGTTTTTCATCCACTTCGCTTGGAGCGTCTGTAAGCATGCAAACGCCCTTCTGGGTCTTTGGAAATGCTATGACATCCCTGATTGACTTTTCTTTAAGTATTAAAGCAATAAGCCTATCGAAGCCCAAAGCCAGTCCGCCGTGTGGAGGTGCACCATATTTCAAAGCTTCGATCAAGAAACCAAATTTGATTTGAGCCTCTTCCTCTGATATACCGAGGGCTTTGAACATCTTTTTTTGTACATCGCTTCTGTGAATCCTTATGCTGCCTCCGCCTATCTCGACTCCATTGAGTACTATGTCGTAGGCACGAGCTTTTACCTTTTCTGGGTTTTTATCTAACAGCTCTAAATCTTCCTCTTTTGGAGATGTGAAGGGATGGTGCATGGCTTCCCATCTGTTCTCATCCTCGTTCCACTCGAAAAGTGGGAAGTGTGTTATCCAAACAAAGTTAAACTCATTTTCATCCATCAGTTTGAGTTTTTTTCCAATTTCAAGCCTTAAAGCGCCAAGAGAGTCATATACAACTTTGGGTGTATCCGCCATAAAGAACAATAAATCCCCGGGCTCTGCATCCAATCTTTTTAAAATTCCCTCTATCTCCTCTTTTGAGAAGAACTTCACTATGGGCGATTGGAGCTCGCTCTTTTTGACCTTGATCCATGCAAGACCCTTAGCACCATAAATGGCTACAAGATTTGTCAGGTCATCTATCTCTTTCCTTGAGAAGTCTATGCAACCCTTGGCATTTAAGCCGTAAACGATTCCGCCCTTTTCCACTACATTTCTAAAAACCTTGAAATTGGTGTCTTTTACTATATCTGTAAGGTTTTTAAGCTCCAAACCAAATCTCATATCAGGCTTATCTGAACCAAACCTGCTCATAGCCTCTTGATATGTGAGTCTCTTAAACGGTCTTTTTACCTCATAACCAATTGTTCCCTTAAATACAGCCTCTATTATGCCTTCTGTAATCTCCATAACATCATTCTCTTCAACAAAGCTCATCTCTAAGTCAATTTGGGTAAATTCTGGTTGTCTGTCTGCCCTTAGGTCTTCATCCCTAAAACACTTTGTGATTTGGTAGTATTTATCGAAACCTGATACCATCAAGAGCTGCTTAAAAAGCTGGGGTGATTGAGGTAGGGCGTAAAATTTTCCGGGTGAGAGCCTGCTTGGGACTAAAAAATCTCTGGCACCCTCTGGAGTGCTTTTTGTTAAAACCGGTGTTTCAACTTCTATAAACCCCTGTTCGTTTAAGAACTTTCTCGCCGAGAATGCTCCCTTTGAGCGGATGATCAAATTCTTTTGCATTGTTGGTTTTCTTAAGTCCAAATATCTGTATTTAAGCCTGATTTCTTCATTTACATGCACATACTCCTCAACGGGGAAGGGCAGGTTTTCACATTCCGAGAAGACTTTTAGTGTATCCGCAACAACCTCAACCTCACCTGTTTTTAGATTTGGATTTACTGTACCTTCTGGTCTATGTCTAACCCTACCTTTTACGCCTATGCAGTATTGACTTCTCAGTTTTGATGCCTGTCTATGAATTTCCTCATCAACAGAGGGATCGAACACTATTTGAACTATGCCCTCTCTATCTTTTAAATCTATGAAAATTACGCCACCGTGGTCTCTCCAGTTTTGAACCCACCCAAAAAGCACAACATCTTTTCCTATGTCACTTGTCCTGACATCTCCACAATAGTGGGTTCTCTTCAAACCTCCTATTGCCATCTTTTCACCTCGTTCTCAATGAATTTATTTATTTCAAGTTCTTCTTGTGAAGAAGAGCTCATATCCTTTATTAAAACCACACCCCTATTT
>WFQQ01000086.1 GCA_015486965.1 Desulfurellaceae bacterium | reverse complement strand
TGGCAATCTAAAGAGAATCTCTATTCCTTCTTCTTTTGCATAATCATCGATGAGCGTATTACCCTCTTCGTATTTATTAACAACGATTCCAAATTTTAGACCCATATCCTTTACAAGTTCCACAGAAAGCTTTAAATCGCTCAATCCAAAAGGTGTTGGTTCGCTGACAAGCAAAACATAATCTGAATCCTCTATTGTCTCAACAACGGTGCAGCTTGTTCCGGGAGGAGAATCCAAAATAACGGTTTTAGACTCATCCATATACCTCTTTTTCAAATTTGCTATAAGTTGTGTTGCACTCGCCTCACCGATGCTTAACTCACCCATAACAAAGTCTATGTGTCCAGCCCTTCCAATCTTGAACTTACCAACCTCCTGTGACACCTCTACCAATGCACCATCCACAGGACATACATAGGCACATGCTCCACATGAATGGCACAGATCATCAAAAAACATAGTCTTTTTTAGCGGCTCTCCCATTACAACCAGAGCCTTATAGACACAAGCATCTGCGCACTTGCCACAGAAGGTGCAGATATCCTCATTTATCTTAGGGACAAGCACATTAAAAGACTCAACCCTTTCAATCTTGGGTTTCAAAAAGAGATGCCCATTGGGTTCTTCAGCATCGCAATCAATGTATTGTGGATTATCGCAAGAATATGCGAGCATTGTTGCTATCGTAGTTTTTCCCGTTCCCCCCTTGCCACTCGTAACAGCTATCTTCATAGTCTACTTTCCTCTAAAACTCCTTTAGCTTACCTTGAAGGAGTTTGTCTATATTCTCCTTAACTGTTCCCTCTTCTGCTTTGTAAAGCTTAATCGAAGAAGCCTTCAAAACCTCCAGAGCGTTGGGCCCAAAACTGCCAGAAACTAAAGCATCGACACCCTTTTCAACTGCAAATTTAGCAGCAGATATGCCAACACCACCCTGACTGTTCAAAAAAGGATTCTTAATCGCCTCAAATTCACCTGTCTTGCTATCATAAATTATAAAAACCTCAGCCCTTCCGAACCTTTCATCCACAGGACTGTTTAGAGTCTCACCCCTCGATGTAATCATGATCTTCATCTTTCTACCTCCAGCAAGCAAAAACCCCGCAAAATGCGGGGCTTTACTCCTCTTTCTTTAACTCTTCCAGCCTATTTTTAAGGCTTTCCACTGTCTTTGTCAAACCCTCAATCTGCTCTTCCAAAAACCGCTTCTCATCCTCTTTGGAGTAGGCATAAGGGGCTTGTGGATAGTAGGGATTAGACCATCCAAAGAATCCTCTGCCCCAACCTCGTCCATGCCAGCTTCTGCCCCAGCCTCGACCGTATCCTCTGCCCCAGCCTCTGCCTAAACCCAAGCCAGGGCCACCTACCATATAGCCTGGAACACTGTTTCCTGCGCAATAACCTAAACCCCTTCCTGTTCTTGGTCCTGCTCCAAATGGACCTGTTCTGTCACCCCACGGCATATCTATCACCTCCATACATTTTTTTACATTTTTTCATAATGCATTAATACACCTTTTCCAGAAACTTTCAAGAGTTATTTTCTCACTTATTGAACTTATGTTCAATTATAAAAAATCTTAACAGCTTGAGCTTGACATTCTTCTCGTTTTTTTAAACTATCATAACATGAACATTCAGTATTTCACAGCCACAGGTAACTTCAGAGACAATAACGAAGACGCAATCTTGATAGATAAAAAGGTTATTTCAATGATAAGCATGAAAAAATGTCAAATTGAGGAAATGTACAGTGACAAAGCCATTTTCGCTGTTGCAGATGGAATGGGTGGGCATCCCGAAGGTGAAACAGCAGCAAAACTTACTTTAGAAACAATCGCAGAAAGCGTACAAAAGGACAGTGTATCAAACATCGAAGATATTCTACATAAAGCTCGAGATGTGCTTGAAAACTACGCAGAAGAAAACCCTTACTCTTTAGGCCTTGGCTGTGCGGTTGCTGGTGTGCTTTTAGAAAAGGAGCGTGCAACCCTCTTCAATGTGGGTGATTGCAGAGCGTATCTGTTAAGAAAAGGAAAGCTCACTAAACTTACAAAAGACCACACCTTATTTGAAGAGATGGTGAGAAATGGCCTTATGTCAGTGAATGAGTTTGGGGAACACCCATACAGAAACATACTTACCTCTGCAATAAAAGGGGACGGATACAAAACTGAACTAAAAATATACAAAGAAACCATCCGTGCAGAAACAGATGACAACTTCCTTATATGCAGTGATGGGCTGTGGAGCGAGATTGGCAAAGATGAATTAATAGAGTGTCTCCTAACCAAACACCCGTGTGAACTCCTCAAAAAAACCATGGATACCAGACTTCAAAAAGACAACTTTAGCTATATAACAATCCAAATAGTGTAAACTCTTTAATCATTGCTGCTCATGTTGACGCAAAACAGCTTTTTGTGTAAAGTTTAAGCTATGAGGGAAAAGATTTATCTGATAGATGGAAGCTCATTTCTTTACAGATTTTTCTTTGCAATAAGAGGACTATCATACAACGGCTTTCCCACAGGTGCTATATACGGCTTTGCCAAACTGCTTATAGAGATCGAGAACACAAAGCCAAACTATGTGGCAATATTTTTTGACACAAAAGCCAAAACATTTAGAGAGGATTTGTTAGAAATATATAAACAGAATAGGCCAAAAATGCCAGATGAACTATCCATACAAATAGAACCAATCAAAGAGCTAATAGACGCCTTTGGTATTACACGAATAGAGCTGGATGGATTTGAAGCTGATGATCTGATAGCTACATACGCAGAGAAGCTGAAAAATAGATACGACATAGTTATTGTGGCTTCGGATAAAGACCTGTTTCAATTAGTGGATGATAGAGTTTTAATCTTTGACCCAACAAAAAAAATCTACTACGACCGTGAGGCTGTGTTCAAAAAATTGGGTGTTTATCCAGAGCAGGTTCCAGACTACTTGGCATTGGTTGGGGATAGCATTGATAACATACCGGGTGTTAAATCCATAGGACCAAAAACTGCATCCCAACTCCTTGCTCAATACAACAACATAGATGGGATTTTAAAAAACCTGGATAAATTGAAACCCAAGGTTAGGGAGGCTATAAAGAGAGAAGAAAATCTTGAAACTTACAGGCAACTAACGAAGGTCGAAAGAAACGCTCCCATAGAAATAGAGTTAGAAAAATTGAAAAAAAGGGAACCCGATTTTGAAAAAATTAAAGAGATATTTTTGAGGTTTGGCTTTAAATCACTTATGGACTTTATACCAGAAAAAAAGCAAAACAGCCAACAAACCACAAAAATTACCTCAAAAATCCCCATAGTAATTGCTGAAAACAACGGGGCTATACTATTTCAAGATGGAGAAACAAAAAGGATAGAGCCTGCATTTTTCTCATCTGACAGTGAGTATGTGGTTTATGATTTGAAAAAGCTTCTGAGTATGGACTTTAGATTTGATAAGCTACCCTTTGATGTTAAGCTTGCCTGCTACCTAATAAACCCAGATAGCAAAGGAAATATAGAAACATGCTTTGAGCACATAAATGAACAAATGTTCTTAACTCTGGTCAACATATCCAAGTTTGAAGAAAAACTTGCTTTTGCTCTGGATGAAATTAAGGAAACAGTAATAGCTCATGAGCTTGAGTTTCTCCTAAGGGATGTTGAAACCCCTCTAAGTGAAGTGCTTGTTGCAATGGAAAAAAGGGGGATAAAGATAGACACAGAAAGGCTCATAGGCTTTAAAAACGAACTTGAGAACATGTTGAAGCTCACAGAGGATAAAATCTATAGCCTCGCAGGAGAGAAATTCAATATAAACTCAACAAAGGAGCTCCAGAGGGTTCTATTTGAAAAGTTAGGAATAAAACCGATAAAGAAAACAAAGACAGGGTACTCTACAGACTCAGAAAGCCTAATGAAGTTAGCTGAAAAGCATGAGATTGCAAGTCTAATAATCGTTTACAGAACAATAATGAAGGTAATAACAACCTATATAAATCCATTTTTAGAAAAGAAGGATAAAAACGATAGAATCCATACCACATTCAACCAAACGCTAACAGCAACGGGCAGGCTCTCATCGTCAAATCCCAACCTTCAAAACCTTCCAGCGGGAGATGATGAGTTTCATGCAGGAATAAGGAAATCCATAGTGGCTGATAAGGGATACAAGCTTATATGCTCAGACTACTCACAAATTGAACTGCGTGTTCTTGCAGAGATGTCAAAGGATGAAATATTGATAGAGATATTTAAAAGGGATGAAGATATACACACGCAAACGGCTGTAAAAATCTTTGGAGTCCACCCGAACATGGTGGATCACAACCTGCGCAGAATGGCAAAAACTATAAACTTCGGGATTTTGTACGGCATGGGTTATGTGTCGTTAGCAAAAACATTGAATATAAGCAAAGAGAAAGCAAAGCAAATAATAGAGACATACTTTACACGCTTCTCAAAAGTTAAGGAGTACATAGAAAAGACCATAGAGGAAGCAAAAGTAAAGGGCTATGTGACAACCTATTTCAAAAGAAGAAGATACTTTTTCAACATAAACAGCTCAAACAAAAGGATAGCTGAATTTGAGAAGAGGGCTGCTGTAAACGCAACAATACAGGGGACAGCTGCAGATATCATTAAAATTGCTATGGTAAAACTATACAAAAAGTTAAAAGGGATGGATGCACACCTACTTCTACAGGTTCACGACGAACTGCTTATAGAAGCTAAGGAGGAGATAGCCTCAGATGTGGCAAAGCTTGTAAAAGAAACAATGGAAAGTGTTGTTAGCTTCAGTGTACCCCTCAAGGCAAACACGAAAATAGCGGATAATTGGTATGATGCAAAATAGAAAAGAGGTATTCCTTGAAACATTAAACGGAAAGAAATCAGCATATACACCTGTCTGGTTCATGAGGCAAGCGGGAAGGTTCCTGAAAGAATACAGAGAATTGCGTGAAAAATACGACTTCTTAACAATGTGCAAAGAGCCAGAGCTTGCAGCAAAAATAACATTACTACCCAAAAAACTCGATGTTGATGCACTTATACTATTTAGCGATATTCTTATACCGCTTTTATCCTTTGGAGCCAAGCTCAACTATAAAGATAACTCCCAACCCACCGTAAAGTTAGAATTAAAAAACCTGAAGTGTTCTCACGATTTCTCTACTGTTTCGTTTGTTTTTGAGACTATAAGGCTTATAAAAGGAGAAAACAGAGAGCTTCCCTTGATAGGCTTTGCCGCATCACCGTTCACACTATCGTGTTATATTTTTGGCGGGGATGAATTCTCAAATCTGAAAATCTTTATGAAAAATAGAGAGATGGAGTATATTGAACTTGTGGAGAAACTTACCGAGATGACAATAGACTACCTCAAATTGCAGCTAAAAGCTGGTTGCGATGCTGTACAGCTCTTCGATAGCTGGGCTGGGATACTGTCAAAGGATGACTATAAAAAATTTGTTTTTCCTTTTGTAAAAAGAATTGCAGAGAGCGTTAAACCATCCATCTATTTTGTTAAAAACTCGTGCCACCTGAACGAATTTTTAGCAGAGTTAGATTTCGACTGTTTTAGTGTAGATTGGAGAACCCCTTTAAAAGAGATTCACAAAAGAACTAAAAAGACCGTTCAGGGCAATATGGACAACACCGTTCCACTTCTTGAAAAAAGTGTTATACAAGAAGAAACCCTAAAAATCCTATCAGAGGCAAAGGATATCCCCCACATATTCAACTTAGGTCATGGGGTCTTAAAGAGTACAGAGCCGGACTCCTTGAGGTTCATAGTGGACTTAGTCCATGAAAAAACATCCAAATAGCATAACAGTTGCAAATTTAGGCTATGTTGAAAAGCTTATAGATATACCTATCTTTCTTTTTAATATGTTTAACGATTACAATATAATCCCTTTAAAACAGCCCATTAGAGCTATTGTAGCTCTTGCCATAACACTGCTCAGGGCAAAAGAGACTTACAAAATATTAAAGGAGGCACGATCGCCCTTAAAAAATATTACAGAGATTCAAGCCAAAAAACTGAGTGTATTAATAAATAAGCCGGTTGAGGCAAAATTTGTATATTCAAGACCATTCTTAAAGGATGAACAATTCACAATACCGATGTTCAACTTCTTCTCATTTACAACGCACGGTAAAATCATGAGAAGGTCAAAAAAAACAGCCCCTCCGTTCTGTATATTTGGCGAGTTCTTTGAGTATTTAGAAAGAAGAATAAAAAAGGCTTTTAACGAGTGCAAGGGAAACCCTACCATACTATTGTCAGCCCACTCTCTGCCCGTGAAACTTTTAGAAAAAACAAAAGATCCATATAAACACGACTTAGAGGTTTTCCTAAACTACCTAAAAAAGAGGCTTAAAAAACCTATTTACCTATCATTCCAATCGAAACTGGGCCCCATTAAGTGGCTTGAACCAACAACCGAAAGAATGATTATAGAACTCTCTAAAAAGTATAGTTCTATATTGCTGATACCCATAAGCTTTTCAACAGAAAACACAGAAACTGTCTATGAGATAGATAAAACCTACAAAGATATTGCCAAGAAGCTAAACACTGAGCTAATCAGGGTTTCCTGTTTTAATGACAGTGAGGAATTTATTGGGCTTCTAAAAACAGTCTATGAAACCTCTAACCGTCCTTGCCTTCCCTAAGATACAACCTGAACTGCTCAATCCACCTGCTGTATTCAGGATTTGACTTCAAAAATTCAAGTAAACTTACAACCCTATCAACGGTTTTTGGGTTAAGGTAGTGCTCTATGGAACAGGCATCCTTTAATGCTATATCCTGGTCAACCTGAAGTACTTTTATTAGAAACTCTGCCAGTATATCGTGCTTGTTTTTAAGCTCTTTTCCTATCCTCTCTCCCAGATGCGTAAGCTCTATATATCCATAATTCTCATGCTTCACAAGCCCTTTGCTCTCGAGCGTTTTAACTGCATTTACAACAGATGGCATCTTAACATTTAAGCTTCTGGAGAGGTCTTTCACCCTAACAACCTTGCTCTTTTTGGAAATGTCATATATAGATTTTACATAATCCTCTATAGAGGGCGTTAACTTTACTCTTTTCACAGCGACAATATAAATCAATTGGTCATAATATTCAACTATTCGGAAAGCTCAGGTGGGCTCTCTTCAAACTCCACTTTTTCAATCCTCTCAAACTGATTAGATATTTTTTCCGTTGTCTTACCTACCTCATTTGCATCCCTATGGAGCTTATCTATATCTTTAAGCAACTTCTCCCACCTCTGCCTGTAAAGGGAAAAGTTCTTGGAAAGTTTTATCAGCTCCTCCTGAATCTTTTTAGCCTGTCTCTTCGTTTTTATATCCCTGACAACCACCTGTATTGTGGTAAGAAGAGCCATCAAGGTTGTCGGCGAAGCAATCCAGACCCCTTTCCTTCTTGCGTATTCAATAACATCACCACAATATGCATTAACATAAGCAAATATGGCCTCCGCCGGCAAAAACATCACCGCCATATCTGAGGTTTTACCTTTAACTATGTACTTTCCAGATATATCGTCTATATGCTTCTTTAAATTGGCTTTAAACAAAGACTCAAATTTGGGCTTTTCAGACTCATCTGCCTGGACAACTCTAATGTAGTTCTCGAGTGGGAATTTAGAATCTATAGGTATTATCCCCATCTGGGGTGTCCTCACAATAGCATCAACAACAAATCGTTTGCCGCCATTTTCCAATGGGTACTGGATATCGTAAAGCTCCCTTTTTTCACCAAAAACTGAAACAAGGATGCTTTCAAGCTTAACCTCTCCAAAAATTCCCCTTCTCTTTTTGTCATCCAAAATCTTTTGAAGAGAAACAACCTCACCAGAAAGCTCTTCAATCTTCCTCTGAGCTTCGGAAATCCTTGCAATTCCCTCTATAATCTCTTTAAAGGTTTTATCGACATTCTCAAACCCCTCTTTCAGCCTTCCGTCAACCCTATCGCTTATCTGAAGCAGCTTATCCTCAACTGTGCCTATAAGCTTCTCAATCACTTCTCGGTTTCTTGAGCCATGTTTGTCGAGGGAATCCGTTATTCTTAAAGTTATCGAGTCAAATTTCTCGTTAATGTCTTTGAAACCTCCAAAGAGCTCATCCTTTAGAGTCAGTCTTAAATCGTTAGAGCTCTTTAAAACACTGTTGAAAAGCTCAGCATTCCTCTCTGTCTGCTCCTTAGACTCCTTTGTCAAATCCACCAAAGTGGATGTTAATCTTTCAGAAAGCTTATCCAGTTTAATTTTCAAAAAAACAAAAATAAAAATGACCGCAACCGCATTGAATACGGTTGCGACCAGGATAGCTATTTCCATCTACTTTTTCACCTCTCTACCCAGTTTGGTTTCAATTGACGCTATCTTCTGGCTCATTCTGTTTGACCTATTCTTTCTAATATCGAACTTTACAGTCGCATAAACTCGATTACAATCGGGAGCCAAAACCTCATAGGAGTTCTTCAAAACAGAGAGAGCCTCGTCCACTGTCTCGGTTTCAAATACAGTTCCCATCGGTGTTAGTTTATAGTTAACACCACTTTCGTCAACAACTTTTATAACCCTCGACACATAACTGCTCACACTCTCACCCTTATCTGTAGGAAACATGGCAAACTCAACCAAAACAGACATCTTGACTATCCTCCAAGCACAGGATTTCTATCCTCAACGGCTTTTTTAACTTTATCGATAACAGAAGCATCCTCAAGCGTGGACATATCCTGCTCAAGCGGTTTACCGGATGCTATAGCCTTCAGTATTCTCCTCACAACTTTGCCAGAGCGTGTCTTGGGAAGCGCATCGACAAACACTATCTCCTCAGGTCTTGCAATAGGCGAAACCTTCTCTCTAACAAGCTCCCTCAGTATCCTTACTATCTCATCATGGCGAGATTTGTCAACACCTTCTTTCAATACCACAAAGGCAAACACCTCTTCGCCTGTTATCTCGTTGGGTCTGCCCACAACCGCAGCTTCAGCCACATACTCACAACTCGTAAGAGCACTCTCAATCTCTGCACAACCTATCCTATGGGCAGAGACATTAACAACATCATCGGCTCTACCCTCCATCCAGAAATAGCCATCTTCATCTTTATAAGCTATGTCCCCCGTATAATAGTACTTTCCGTTAAACTTCTCCCAGTAATATTTTATATATCCCTCATCGTCGTTCCACAGTGTCCTAACCATTGATGGCCAAGGCTTCTTCAATACAAGATAACCTGTTCTATTTGGCTCTTTAATAATATTACCACTATCATCAACGACATCAGGGAAAATACCCGGAACAGGAATCCCCACGCTTCCCGGTTTCTGGTCAACGACAGGCAGAGAAGAGATCATATGCCCGGCTGTTTCGGTCTGCCCATAAGCATCTATTATCGGACACCTCTTACCTCCAACATGCTCCCAATACCACAACCATGCAGCCTCATTTAGACGCTCGCCTCCTGTTGTTAAAAGTCTCAATGATGATAGGTCATGCTTTTTAACCCACTCCTCTCCTCTCCTCATCAATGCCCTGATTGCGGTGGGAGCGGTATACATAACATTAATTTTGTACTTCTCAACAAGATACCACCATTGTGATGGAGTTGGATAAAGCGGTGTTCCTTCGTAAATAAATGTTGTGGAGCCTATTGAAAGGGGTCCATACAGTGTGTATGAGTGGCCTGAAATCCATCCTATGTTTGCTGTTGACCAGAATGTATCCTCTTCCTTTAAATCAAATACCCAGCGGGCTGTGAGTATTCTCCAGAGTAGATAGCCAGCCGTTGTATGCACAACTCCCTTGGGTTTTGCTGTTGAGCCCGATGTGTAAATGATAAACAGCGGGTCTTCTGCATCCATTGGCTCAGCTTCACAGTGAGGTTTTGCATAATCTGAATCGCTCATCAAATCCTGCCACCAAAAGTCCCTCAAGGTTTTCATGGGAACTTCTCTGTTGGCATGTCTCACCACGACAACATACTTTATAAATCTCAAATCCTGTATAGCCTTGTCCACATTCTCTTTTAAGGGAATGGTTTTACCTCCCCTGAAACCACCATCAGCTGTTATCACAATTCTACTTTTAGAATCAACGATCCTTTCCTGCAAAGCAACAGAGCTCATCCCAGCAAAAACAACAGAGTGAATGGCACCAATCTTTGTGCATGCAAGCATAGCTATGGGAAGCTCAGGTATCATGGGCATATAGATGATTACTACATCCCCTTTTTTAACGCCAAGGGTTTTCAAAACATTGGCAAATTTGTTTACCTGATATTGCAACTCCCTGTAAGTCAAAATCCTTGATTCCCCCTGTTCACTCTCCCAAAGTATAGCAGCCCTGTTCTTATCACGAGTGGTTACATGCCTATCAACGCAGTTATAACACATGTTTAGCTTTCCACCTGTAAAAAACTTATAAAATGGGGCGTTAGAGCCATCCAACACTTTCTCATACGGTTCAAACCAGCTGATCTCCTTTTTTGCAAAGTAGTCCCAGAATCCTTCAAAATCCTCTTCAGCCCACTTCCTTAACCTAACATACTCATCGTACTTGAGGTTTGCCCTCTTTTTGAACTCATCAGATACCTTAACCACCATTCCCTTGTCTGCCATCTTCTACCCTCCTGTAAAAACTTTAAAAGCTGTTTATAAGTTCCTTTGAAGAAAAATCCCTTTTTTTACTTAAAAAATGTTCTATTGCTTGAAACTGCTAAACCCCAACTATGAATATACATTAACGCTTCAAAACCGATTATATTAAACGCAGCTCTATTTGTCAAGAATTACAGATGATTAACCAATGAATTTATTGGTATGAAACTAATTGTTAGAGGGTCAGTTTTTTAGTTATATTTTCTTTACAAGTATAACAATTCTTCTGTTTATAGGGTCGTCAGGGTTAGTCCCCGGAACAGGTCTTGTGGCACCATAGCCTACGATACTATCAAATCTATCCTTGCCGACACCATTCTGCTCAAGTTCCCTTCTTGCTGCATTAGCCCTCATCGTGGAAAGATCCCAGTTTGAGAGATTTCCAACTACAAATGGATGGGCATCTGTATGCCCCTCAATTACAATCTTGTTGGATATGGAGGCAAGTTGTTTGGCTATTATATCTAAAACCTCTTTTGCCCACGGCTCAAGCTTTGCAGAGCCAGGATAGAACATGGGCCTTTTATTCTTGTCAAAAATAATGATGCGCAAACCCTGTTCTGTTATCTCCATTTTAATCTGATTTCTATACATCAAAAGCTCTTTTCTGCTCGCTATTGACTGCTGAATCTTTTTCATCAGAGTGTAAAGGTTCAAAGCCTGCTTGTTGTGCCCCACACCACCGCCACTCTTTCTAAGTATCTTAGGTATCAAACCCCTTCCGTGAACTGTTTTTTTAGGCTTCGTGGAAGGAAGAGGCATCTCAGGGATTTTTTGTGATATGGTAAGGCTTTTTGAACCGATATTAAAAACACCTTTGGAAGGCAACATGGAAGAG
>WFQQ01000085.1 GCA_015486965.1 Desulfurellaceae bacterium | reverse complement strand
GTATAACAGGCTCTGGTTTAATAAGCATAATAAGTCTCTTAAGGAAATATGAAATTATATCAAAGGACGGCAGACTGGTTGAACCCTGGGAGACAGAAGCTCCTTTGGTTCTAATTAATAGAATCAAAAAAGATGGTTTTCTTGTTTCGGATGGTGTATATCTTACTCAAAACTCCATAAGAAATTTTCAACTTGTAAAGGCATCCTTAAACGCAGGGGTAGAACTTCTACTCAAAAAAACAGGGGCGGAAAAACCGAGAAAGGTTTTTGTTGGTGGAGGATTCTCAAGAACTCTAACAAAAGAGGAGATTAAGGGCTCCACTCTGTTGTCTTTTGGTGATGAATTTGTTATGCTTGGCAACAGTGCAATAAGAGGTGGAATGAGACTTTTTTGTGAGAGTGAAAGGGAGAGAGTCGAAACAATTTCAGAGAAGATCAGCTATATAGAGATAGCAGAAGCAGAAGAGTTTGAATCTCTATACATAGAAAAGATGGATTTTGATGAGTAAGACGGTAGTTAATTTAATCGGGTTTATCGCGGCAACATTGACAACATTTAGTTTTGTCCCCCAATTCTTGAAACTTCTAAAAACTAAAAGAACAGATGGGTTGAGCATTTTGATGATGCTCCAGATCTCTACAGGATTGCTACTTTGGATACTCTATGGAGTGCTCAGATGTGATATAGTTCTCATAAGTGCAAACACAGTTGGATTTGTCATTGTTTTTGCAACAATTATACTCTATTTGAAGCTTAAGAGGAGTCAAGATGCAGATAAAAATAGTTAGCTGGAATGTGAATTCCATAAGGGCAAGACTACCCTTGGTTTTGGAGTTTATTGACTCAAGGAATCCAGATATACTCTGCATGCAAGAGACAAAGGTGGAAGACCCGCTCTTCCCGAAGGAGGAGTTTGAAAAGCTTGGGTACAATGTGGCAATATTTGGTCAAAAGAGGTTTAATGGTGTGGCTACCCTTTCAAAATTACCATTCAAAGAGGTTCAGCCTTACATATTCAACAACGATATGAACCATAGACGAACCCTCATAACAAAGATTAAGGACTTTACAATAATAAATCTCTACTTTCCAAACGGACAGGCACCCGATACTGAGGCTTTCAGGTATAAAATCGACTTTATCTACAGGCTTAAAGACTTTTTGGTTAAACACTACTCAAACAAGGATAACCTCATAATACTTGGAGATTTCAATGTGGCTATGGAAGAGATAGATGTTTATGACAAAGAGGAGATGGATGGGAAAATTGGCTTTCATCCTGAGGAGAGAAAGGCTTTGAGGGAGCTTTACAACTTTGGGTTTATTGACCTGTTCAGGGTATTTAACAAAGAGAAGGCTTTCAGCTGGTGGGATTACAGAGCAGGTGCTTTTTGGAAGGATATTGGTCTAAGAATAGACTACATATGGGCTACGCAGCCTATGGCTGAAAAGTGTGTGGAGTGTTATATCGATAAGAGTTTTAGGAGAAAGAAAAAACCGTCTGACCACGCACCTGTGGTGGCGGTCTTTGAACTGGAGGGCGAATTATGAACTACCAAGATGTTATTTTAAGCTTAAACGAGTTCTGGAAACAGAAGGGATGCATAATCCTTCAACCATACGACATAGAATCTGGCGCAGGCACATTTCACTGGGCAACTACGCTTAAATCCCTTAAAAGTGAGCCATGGAATGCTGCATATCCTGCTCCCTCAAGGAGACCCACGGATGGAAGGTATGGAGAGAACCCAAACAGGCTTCAGCACTACTACCAGTACCAAGTTTTAATGAAGCCATCACCTGAAAATATTCAGGATTTATACTTAGAAAGCCTTGAGTTTTTGGGTATAAAATTGAACGAGCACGATATCAGGTTCGTTGAAGACAACTGGGAGTCTCCAACCCTTGGTGCATGGGGGCTTGGATGGGAGGTGTGGCTTGACGGGATGGAGATAACCCAGTTTACCTACTTTCAGCAGGTGGGGGGATACGACCTTAAACCCATTCCTGTTGAGATAACATACGGAACGGAAAGACTTGGAATGTATATACAGGGTGTCGATAATGTTTTTGATATGAAGTGGAACGACGAATATACCTACGGATATATTCATAAGCGAGATGAATATGAGTACTCTGTTTATAACTTTGAGGTTGCCAACACCCAGATGTTGTTTAAAATTTTCGAAATGTTTGAGCAGGAAGTGGAAAATTGCCTTAAAGCAAAACTCGTAAGACCAGCTTACGACTACTGTATGAAGTGTTCACATGTGTTTAACCTATTAGATGCACGGAACGCCATCAGTGTCACAGAAAGGGCAACATTTATAAAGAGGGTCAGAGAGATGGTGGCAAAAGTGGCTAAGCTATATGTGGAGGGCGAATTATGAACCTTTTGTTTGAACTATTTTTGGAAGAGTTGCCCACAAGTGAGATGGAACATCTGGAGGAAGAGATAGGTTCTCTTTTAGAAAAAACAGCCTCAGAAAACCATATTAATATTAAAAGCTCAAGTTTTTATCTTACCCCAAGAAGAATAGCTCTTAAATTGGAACTTGACGATAAAACAAAGGGTGAAGATATAAGAATTATAGGACCTCCGAAAGCTGTCTGTTTTAAAGAGGGAAAGCCCACCAAAGCTTTGGAGGGATTTTTGAAGAAGAATAATGCAACACGCAATGAGCTCACATTTGAAAAAACAAAAAAGGGCGAGTATGCAGTTATAGTCAAAAAGGGTGAGGAGCTGGACACAAAACCTTTAATTATTGACGGTGTTAGGGAGATATTTCTTAACATCCATTTTTATAAAAAGATGCGATGGGGAGATGGAGAGTTTGAGTATGTAAGGCCAGTTCACAATGTTCTATTTTTAATCAACAATGAAGTGGTTGATTTTCAATTTATGGGAAAAAAAGCCACAAACTACACATTTGGGCATAGATTTATGTCACCCCAAAAGATTGAAGTCAATTTCAGTAATTATGAAGATAAATTGAAAGATAACTTCGTTTTCGTGGATCATAACAAGAGAAAACAGCTTATACTAAACGAGCTAAAAAGGGAGGCAGAAAAGGAGAGAGCAAGCTTAGTTTATGACGATGAACTACTTAACGAAGTCGTCAACCTTGTGGAGTACCCTGTTCTTGTTGTTGGTCAATTTGAAGAGAGGTTTTTGAAGCTCCCAAAAGAGGTGCTGATAACATCTATGAAAGACCACCAGAGGTATTTTGCCTTCATGAAAGATGGAAAACTCTTAAACAGATTTGGAGCAATTTCCAATATAAAAACTGATAACATGGAAATAATTAAAAACGGATACGAAAGGGTATTGAGGGCAAGATTTTCCGATGCTGAGTTCTTCTTTGAAGAGGATAAGAAGCACAAGCTTGAGGATTTTGTAAAAAAACTTGACGAGATGATGTTCCACGAACGGCTGGGTACCCAGCTTGAAAGGACAAACAGACTCGTGGAGCTCTCTGGATTTATTGCTGAACTTTTTGGGTTCGATGAAGAAAAGGCAAGAAGAGCAGCATATTTATCGAAAGCTGACCTGCTTACTCAGATGGTATACGAATTTCCAGAGCTACAGGGAGTTATGGGGCGTGAGTATGCGTTGCTCTCTGGAGAGGATAGGGAGGTCGCAGAAGCAATCTACGAACAGTACCTACCAAAAGATGAGGAGATACCAAAAACGCCATCAGGTATAACCCTCTCAATTGCAGATAAAATAGATATTCTCGTTGGTGGTTTTTATGCAGGCCTAAAACCCACAGGAGCGAAAGACCCCTACGGTCTTAGAAGAGCAGCGTTGGGAGTCATAAAAACTGTTGTTGAAAATAAACTCTCTATCAACCTTATTGAAGTTTTAAAGAGGTCTCGTGAGCTTTACAGAGTGGATGTGGATTTTAGTGAAATCTTGGAGTTTTTCAAAACGCGCTTTAGAAACATGTTTGACACATTTGACCATGATGTCATAGAGGCTTCTATCTACAAATTTGACGACATCTACGATGCCTATTTAAGGCTCATAGCACTGGACAAATTTGTAAAAAATGACCCAAGTAAGGAGAAAAGATTTGCAATAAAGAGGGTATTCAATATAGTGAAGGACTTTAAGGAAACCGATGTGGATGAGAGCATGTTTAGGCAGGATGAAGAGAGGGAGCTTTTCAGTATAATAAAAGGGCTTGAAGATGAGCAGGAGAAACTCATCAAAGACAAAAAGTATTACGAATTGCTTGAAAGTGTTGCGGACAAAAGGGGGGTAATAAATAGATTTTTCGACAAGGTAATGGTTATGGATAAAGATGAAAGGATAAGAAAAAACAGACTTTCATTATTGAACAGGCTTAGAGGGGTTGTGTTGAATATCGCAGATTTTAAATATCTGGAGATATAACCATGATATTGAAGAGAGGTTTTGGATTAACATTTGACGATGTTTTACTTCTTCCTGCTAAATCAAGCATACTTCCTAAGGATGTAGATGTTTCCGCTCACTTAACAGAAAGGCTTATCCTAAAAACACCAATCATATCGGCTGCAATGGACACCGTTACAGAGTATAAGATGGCTATAGCCATGGCAAGGCAGGGCGGACTTGGTATCATCCATAAGAACATGAGCATAGAGGAGCAGGTCAAGCATGTTATTCGGGTTAAAAAATCTGAAAGCGGAATGATACTTGACCCAATAACGATTGACCCAGATGCCACAATAAACGATGCACTTAATTTAATGAAGCAGTATCACATATCGGGCATACCTGTTACATTGGAAGATGGAACTCTTGTAGGTATCATTACAAACAGAGATGTTCAATTTGAAAAAGACTACTCGAAACCCGTAAAAGATGTAATGACAAAGATAAACCTGATAACGGCAAGGGAGGGAATAACTTTAAAAGAGGCTGAAGATTATCTAAAGCAGTTTAAAGTTGAAAAACTCCCCATAGTTGATGAAAATTTTAGAATTAAGGGATTGATAACAATAAAAGATATAAGGAAGAAAAAGGAATACCCAAACGCTTCTAAGGACATACACGGCAGACTTCTTGTGGGTGCTGCCGTCGGTGTTAGAGACGGGCTTGAGAGAGCCAAAGCCCTGATTGAGGCAGGTGTAGATGTAATAGTTGTTGACTCTGCGCATGGACATTCCACATTTGTTTTGAATCTAATTGACAAGATAAAGGGGATGTTTCCAAACACAATTTTAATCGGCGGAAATGTGGCAACGAAGGAGGGGACAAAAGACCTTATTAAGGCTGGTGCCGATATAGTGAAGGTCGGTATAGGTCCTGGTTCTATATGTACAACGAGGGTTGTTGCAGGTGTTGGAGTTCCACAGATAACGGCAATAAGCGAGTGTTCAGAAGAGGCTTTAAGCTACGATAAAAAAATAATTGCAGATGGTGGAATAAAGTTCTCAGGAGACATTGTGAAGGCACTGGCAGCTGGGGCTGAGGCTGTGATGATAGGAAACCTCTTGGCTGGAACAGAGGAATCCCCTGGAGAGAGCGTTATTTATCAAGGAAGGAAATATAAGATTTACAGGGGTATGGGCTCAATAGAGGCAATGAAGGAGGGCAGTAAAGACAGATACTTTCAGGATGAGGTTGAGCCTGAAAAACTCGTGCCAGAGGGCGTTGAGGGAAGAGTGCCATACAAGGGAGAGGTTGCAGATGTCCTATATCAACTAATAGGGGGAATTAAATCTGGAATGGGTTATATTGGAGCAAAGAACCTTGAAGAGCTCAGAAAAAGGGCAACATTTATTCAAATCACGGAAGCATCCCTGAGAGAAAGCCATGTCCATGACATAATAATGACAAAGGAGCCACCAAACTACAATGTATAAACTTATTAAATTTTCTATCTTATCTATCCTGTTTATCGTTTTCTTGGTAGATATTTCACTTTCTCGGGAAATATTTATCTATTTTACACCATCCTATGAAGCCCTGGATGCAATTGTTAATAAATTAGACAAAGCAAAAAAATCGATCGATGTTGCAGTTTACGATTTTACTTCAAGACCACTTGCAAGGGCTCTGGTGAGGGCAAAAAAAAGAGGAGTGAAGATCAGGGTTGTCCTTGATAGAGAAGCAAACGGACCCAGAAATAGATACACAAAATACCCATTTTTAAAAAAGAACGGTATAGATGTGCGATTTGCCATACCACACATAGCGTGGAATAGAAAAGGGCTGATGCACAACAAATTTGCGATTATCGATGGAAACTGTGTGATAACAGGCTCTGCCAACTGGACGGCTTCTGCATTTAAAATAAATGACGAAAATGTGATAATTATAAAAAGATTCGACATAGCCAATGTTTATGAAAAGGAGTTTAATCGCCTGTGGTTACACTCCACGACAAGATAGATAGAATGATCGATGCAAATCTAAACAGGGCAAGGGAAGGCTTAAGGGTTGTGGAGGATATCGCAAGATTCGTTTTAGATAGTGAGGAGCTTACCAAAAAGGCAAAAGACTTAAGGTCTGAAATAGCCAAAATAGAAAAAAGCAGAGATTTTACGCTTAATAGAAATACAGAAAGTGATGTAGGGGTAGGATTATCAAGCGATATAGAAAAAACAAGAGCAGATATTCTCGATATATTTAATGCCAACATAAAGCGAGTTCAGGAATCCCTGAGAGTTTTAGAAGAAGCTTTTAAATTGATAGACTTGAGCAGCTCTAAGAAGTTTAAGTCGATGAGATATGAAACATATAAATTAGAGAAAGCCATGCTTTTGCTCCTTAAGGAAGCTCAGCAATGAAAAGGGAAAATATCAGAAACTTTTCCATTATTGCCCATATAGACCACGGCAAAAGCACGCTTGCAGATAGATTAATAGAGCTTACAGGTGCCCTATCTAAAAGGGAGATGAAGGAGCAAATCCTTGATAACCTTGAAGTCGAGAGAAAACACGGCATAACGATTAAGGCACAGACTGTAAGGTTGAACTATACATTTAAAGGGGAAAACTACATTCTCAACATGATAGACACACCTGGACATGTAGATTTCGGCTATGAAGTTTCAAAAAGCTTGAAAGCGTGTGAAGGTTGCCTTTTGGTTGTTGATGCTACACAGGGTGTGGAAGCTCAAACCATAGCGAACGCCTATCTTGCAATAGATAACGATCTTGAAATAATACCTGTTATAAACAAAATAGACCTCTCCAGTGCAGACATAGAGAAAACAAAGAGAGAAATAGAGGATGCTTTAGGTATAGATGCAAGTGAATCCATTGAAATCTCGGCTAAGAACGGAACAAATGTGGACAAAGTATTGGAAGCCATAGTGGAGAGGATACCACCACCAAAAGGCGACGAAAACGCACCGCTTAGAGCTTTGGTTGTTGATTCATGGTACGATAACTACAGGGGGGTTGTTTCAATCATCAGGGTGTTTGATGGAAAGATTAAAACAGGTAACAAAATCCTTGTCTACTCAAACAAAAAACAGTACGAGGTTGAAGAACTTGGCTTTTTCACGCCAAAACAGAAGAAAACTGAGGAAATGAGGGTAGGTGAGGTCGGCTATCTAATAGCAAATATTAAAAATATACAAGACGCTACGGTAGGTGATACTATAACCTTAGCTGAAAACCCAACAGATAAGCCCTTTGAAGGATTCAAAAAACCAAAACCGTTTGTCTTTGCAGGCATATACCCCACAAATCCAGAAGATTACGACGACCTCAAAGAGGCGTTAGAGAAACTTCAACTGAACGATGCGTCTTTGACGGTCGAAAAAGAGAAATCCGAGTCTCTGGGATTTGGTTTTAGATGTGGTTTCCTTGGTGTTTTAAGCATGAATATAACGAAAGAGAGACTTGAAAGTGAGTTTGACCTTGATGTTGTTGTGACAACACCAAGCGTTCTTTACAGGGTAGAGCTAACGAATGGCTCAATAATAGAAATATCAAATCCATCGGAGCTACCACCCCCACAGAAGATAAAGAAGATTTTTGAACCATATGTTGAGGTTGAAATCATAACACCATCAGGGTTTGTTGGAAATCTACTGAAACTATTACAGGAGAAAAGGGGTAAGCAAAAAGAGATCTTATACATAGCCTCTGATAGAGTTTTAATAAAATACGATGTCCCGCTTGCTGAAATACTCGTTGATTTTTACGATAAGTTAAAATCCCTCTCGAGAGGTTATGCCTCCTTTGACTACGAGTTTAAAGGTTTTGAAGTTGGTGATTTGACAAGACTTTTAATCTTAATAAACGGTAAGGAGATAGACTCATTTTCACTCATTGTTCCCAAGGAAAAAGCATACAGAATTGCAAGAGAGGTTTTGAAGAACCTGAAACAGTACATTCCAAAGCAGCTTTTTGAAGTGAGGCTACAGGCAAAAGTAGGGGGAAAAATCATAGCTAAGGAGCAGATAAGCCCCTTAAGAAAAGATGTGCTTGCAAAGTGCTATGGTGGAGATATCACAAGAAAGAAGAAATTGTTGGAAAAACAGAAAGAGGGCAAGAAAAAGCTTAAGCAGTTAGGAAATATAAGTATCTCTAAAGAGGCTTTCATAAAACTTGTTGAGATAAAGGGGGATTGATGGACAAAAAGGATAAGCTGTTCGATTGGATTAAATCCATTGTTATTGCGTTTATAATCGCAATGTTTATTAGAGCGTTCTTTGTTGAAGCATTCAAAATCCCATCTGCCTCTATGGAACCAACGCTTTTAATTGGGGACCATGTCCTTGCAAATAGGTTAATATATGGGATTCGTGTGCCTATTTCAGGTAAGTTAATAATTCCAGTTAGCCATCCTGAGGATGGAGATATCGTGATTTTTAGATGGCCAAAAGACAGGAGCACTTACTTCATAAAACGATGTGTTGGCATACCCGGAGATGTACTTGAGATGAGAAACAAAGTGCTATACAGAAACGGAAAAAGAGTTATAGAGCCTTATGTCATACACACAGACCCACATATCTATCCAAGAAACACAGATATTGTTATGTTTAAAACACTATGGGGATCAAGGGATAATTGGGGACCTGTTAAGGTACCGCCTAACGAATACTTCATGATGGGAGACAACAGGGATAACTCATACGACTCAAGGTATTGGGGTTTTGTACCAGACAACGACCTTGTTGGAAAGGCTTTTATAATCTATGGCTCCTGGACTTTTCATCCTTTCAAAATAAGGTTTAATAGGTTTTTCAAGCTTATTCACTAATGAAAGAGAAACTCAATATACCCAATAGCATAACTATTTTCAGAATAATTCTTGTTGTACCGATAACAATATGCCTGATAAAGAACCAATACCGCAGTGCTGTTCTCCTTTTCTTTTTGGCAGCCCTAAGTGATGTCTTAGATGGTTGGCTTGCGAGAAAGCTCAAAATGCAGACAAGGATAGGAGCGGTTCTCGATCCCCTTGCTGACAAACTAATGTTAAATTATACATTTGTGGTATTAACCATAAAATCGTATATTCCTTTAATGCTTTTTGCGACTATTTTAACCAAAGATATAATACTTGTTGTTGGGAGCACTATAGAGGTGCTTTCAGTAAATGAAATTTCAAATATCAAGATTAAAGCTTCAATTACTGGAAAAATCTCAACCTTTTTGCAGGTGATTGTAATAACACTTGTATTCTTGAAAATCTTCAGGATTTACTTTGACTCTATATTGTTCAGTTTTCTTGTTTATACAACCATGGTGTTTGCAATTTTCTCTCTTTTAAGCTATATAAAAGATTATCTAAAAAGAGTTCGGGAGGATGAAAAATGATAGATTTAAAACCCAATATAGGTGGCTTTGACAGAGAAGCAAGACTTATAGGTGGCTCACTTTTAACCTTTGTCGGATGCATTACAAAAAACAATATTATTAAGGCCGCAGGCTGCACTCTTCTTTTGACAGGCATATTTAGAAAGTGTGTGTTCTATGACCTGCTAAAGATAAATACAGCCAAAGAAAATAAATAGCGCACAAAACTTTTTCTACATCATCTAACCCTGAACGATATTACACTCACCTCTTTACCGTTTAGTGTGATTCTTACTCTGTATACACCAACTGGCCACTCTCTGTAATTTTCGATCCTGAAATTAACATACTTGTCTTCTGGAGAAGTCCTATTGACTACAACAGTTTTCTCAGCAATTGGGTAATCCTTATTTGGTGTAATATAATACCACTCTGCCTTTATTCTGCTCCCCTTAGGTAGCATATAAACAGAGCAGGTTAAATTTATGTAACGCTTCTTTGCGCTTAAATATTCTGGAAAGTGCATGGAGATATAGTCCTGTTTGTTCTGGTAAACTCCGCATTTATTTATACTGTAGTGCGGGGTTTTGCCTTTTTCTTTATTTTTACATAATTGATATCTCTCTCGAGCAATTTTGTATGCGGCATAGGCTCTTTTGGCTTCAGGTGTATCGGACTTGCCAGCGCTCATCAGTTTAACAACCCTGTTGTATGCCTCGACAAATCTTCTATATGCATTTTTACAGTCTAATTTGTTATTACTCTTTGGCTGCACATATACCTGTTTATGCTTGTTTGTATAAGCTACAGATCTCTTTCCCTCACAGGTTATGTACTTAAAACCATCGCAGAAACTTTGATTGCAGATTTTGCCACTGTCTATCACATAAGTTGGTGATTTTGCACCAATGTCGTAATCCTCTTCAAATGACATGGCTTCCGTAAATCCCATTCTCTTGCAGAATGCGTCTGCAGCACCCTTTCCACAATCCTGAGCCCATTTTCTGCACCAATCCAGCCTGTAGCCGTTTATCCGTGGATACTTGAAGGTTTTCATTGACTTTAATAATCTGTGTTTTATTCCCGATACACAACATTTTCTCTTTACGGGATGTGGTATGGAATTTTTGAGCCAGCACCGTGCGTTAGACCCTTGAATCGTGTATGGCTTTACATATGTCCATGCCTTGCATTTCGGGTCTTCACTGCACGCATTCTGGCATAGCCTGTAATCGGGGTAGGGCAGGTTGAAGCTTCTGTAGTCTGAACCAGGTCTGTCAATGTTAACCTCAACGCCGCTACCATAGTGAAATCTCAGCACATTTAAGTGTGCGACATCATAAACGCTGTTTGCCCAGCTCCCTCCACATATCTGACTCTTATTGCCTGAGCAGTTCATATTGCAGTTTGTTGCGTGTCCGTATCTTCCATAGCTATTTCCACAGAAACATTGACTACTATATTGAACACCTGCGTATCTATATCCCCTTCTTGCACACTCCCTCATACACAGAGCTGGTGTCATCCTATCACTTCCAAATCCAAAAGCAGCCAGGTCTCTGCCTCTTAATCCATATGGATCACCCCGATCTTTAAAGCAGCCAAGATATCTATAGTAGTTGTTGTAAGACTTATAAGGGTTATTACTTTGGTTGTTTCTTAAGAAGTTCTCCCCGTTTACTGCTGTGTTGTAAACTGCTTTATTCTTTTGATTTTGGATTTGTTTATGTAAAACTATTTTATATATACTATTTGCCCAGCTCCCGCCACATATCTGACTCTTATTGCCTGAGCAGTTCATATTGCAGTTTGTTGCGTGTCCGTATCTTCCATAGCTATTTCCACAGAAACATTGACTACTATATTGAACACCTGCGTATCTATATCCC
>WFQQ01000084.1 GCA_015486965.1 Desulfurellaceae bacterium | reverse complement strand
TGCCAAGCATAACAAATTCATCACCAAAAGACAACAGAGTGGAGCCCTTAATCTCCTCTTTTGTGAGAGTTCTTGAGAATCCTCCACCAACAAAAACCTTTTTCGGTTTTTCCGCCCCTGTTTTTTTGAGTAGAAGTTCTATCCCTGCGTTTAAGGATGCCTTTACAAGTTGAAAATTTCTTATGGAGTTTTGAGTAAGATATACACCATCCGACACAAGAAAACCATCTTTTTTGATTCTATTAATTAGAACCAGAGGAGCTTCTGTCTCCCAGGGTTCAACCAGTCTGCCGTCCTTTGATATAATTTCATATTTCCTTAAGAGACTTATTATGCTTATTAAACCAGAGCCTGTTATACCTATGGGTTTTTTGTTTCCTATTGTGTAAACCTTTAGCTCTCCGTCTAATTCTACTTTGTAAATAGCCCCCTCTTTCGCAATTGTTCCGTAATCTATATTTGTTCCCTCAAGTGCGGGTCCTGCTGGGACGCTGGATGAGAAGTATTCTCCTTTTGATTTAAGTATAAACTCGCAATTTGTTCCAATATCAACAAATAGAAAATCCTCATCTTCAGGTAGCAGCGTCAGGGCGGCTGTTATGTCAGAGCCCACAAAAGCACTTACAACTGGAGGTATATAAACCCTGATGTTTTTAAACTCTGTTGTTAAACTCCCTGTAAACGGGGGAGTATATGGGTATTCTCCTATATTTTTTGGGTTGATTTTTAAAAAAAATGAGAGCATCGTTGGATTTGCACAAACCACCATCTCTTTTGCTTGTTTAAAAGGCTCAACTGCTTCTATAACTGCTTTTTGCAGTATGAAACAGAGCGTATCAAAACCACCGCTGTTTGAGTATGCGATTCTTGTGATAACATCTGCGCCAAACGGAATCTGGGGGTTCAACATGCTTAAAGTGTTTTTCACTTTCTTGTTTTCTATGTAGGCTAAAGCTATTGTTGTTGTCCCTATATCAAGGGCAATATAGGGTTTATCCTTGTCACAGCACGGTCTGTCTCTAATTTCAGCAAATACAGGTTTGCTCTCCTCTATTTCAATTACGGTATCCTGCTCTATTTTATGCAGGCAAGCAAGTCTGAATCCCAAATCTATCTTCTCTTTTAGTGCTTCTATCTCTACTTTTAAGGGTTCTGGCGGATTTGAGATGAACCTAACTGTGCATTTTTTGCAGGTTCCTTTTCCGCCGCAGTAAGCCGTTATAAAAAAGCCATTTTCGTGGAGGGCTTTGAGCAGATTTTCTCCCCTTTTGCAATCGATGGTTTTTGTTTTTTCTCTGCTCCTAACTGTTAGTTTCATGGCACCAAATTTACACCAAAAACTTAACTCAATCAAAAATTTATTGTAGTATAGATTGCATGAGTGATGTGAAAGACTATCCAAATATTTTTCAGATATGGTACGGAAAAGATGATAATGTGCCTCCCCAATACACTGTCTTTATCAGACACAACAGCAGTATATTTTCGAAAATTCCTACCTATAGATTTCTCAAAACCTCATGGATAAAAACATTTTTGAAAAAAAACGGATATGACATATCAAAATTTTCAAGTGCTCACTACAGATTTCAATCTGATATTGTGCGTTTTCTTGTACTTTACCACTTTGGGGGTTTGTATCTGGATTTAGATGTAAAGTTAAACGATAGGTTTGATGAGTTTTTAGCTTTCCTTACAAACAAATACTCAGGTATAGATTTAATGCTTGAGGATTTGAGGATTTACTTTCTCTGGTTCAGGAAGGGTTCTCAAAACTTAGAGAAAATCATTGAACACTACATGAATATGGATTTTATAGATTACGACTACAACATTTTTTCTCTTGGGGGATTGCTTGAAAAGTTAGATATTGAGTTTCTGCCTCTCAAGGTTTTAGAGCGGTATGTTAAACATTTTGTAATCTCTGGTTAAAAATTGCCAGAAATTCAAAACTTTAAGTGCATTTGCGTTGCGCATTAATTTACAAATATGTAGTTAAACATTGTTAAGTAAAACTTGAAAAATATACCATTAATAGTATAATGTAAACGGTTTCTTTTGAAAAAGCTTATCAATAAAGCCTTGAGGAGGATAAGATGGGCGAGAGAGAAAAGGAAGAGAGATTCAACAGGTTAGATGGGGCTCACCTACTGTGGGCAAGCACAATGGGTGCAACCTTTGACCTTGGAGTGATGTCAAAAGCTATGCTGGTTCCATCTATGAAAACAGCCGCTATGAGACTCATTCTACATCTTTTAAAAAAGGGCACTTTTCCTTTCATAGACGGCAAAGAGCTGGGTAGAGATGTTTACAAAGAGGCTTTTGATGTATTAAACGATTTCATATTTTTTGCTACTGAGTATGATTTAGATGGAGATGATAAGGGTTTGACGCTAAAAATCGACAAAGATAAATGTATGTACTGCCCTACGGGTGTTGGTGGTGCTCTCCTTGGAACAACTATCTGCCCTTATCCCATGCTGTTCAGTGTTTATTTGGATGTAGTCTTGAAGAATGGATATTTTATGAAGAAGATTGAGATGAAAAAACAGCCTAACGGTTCATATATGAGACGAGAGGGTGAGTTTGACATTATAGATTTTGCTGTTGAGGATGATGAGTATTTCAAGAAGGTTGTCGATACACTGTTTGAAGGCGTAAAAAGAATAGAGGAGGCGTTTGAAAAGGCTGTCAGTGATGGATTTATCACAGAAGACGACCTGTGGGATAGAAACTATGTACCAGTTCCCAACACCGACCCTCAAAAGTACACAACAAAGTTTACTGAATTTGCCAAAAAATACATACAACCAATCGAAGATGACCTACTTGAAAGGGATAAGAATTTCAGATTTGTTGTTTTGGTAGATGATAACGGCTATCTTCCATCTCATAACACAATATACGATAAGCCGTTGACAGGTGATTACAAAAAGGATCTGCTCGGCAACCGTTCAATGAGAATCTTCAACGATTTTACAGGCATTACTGCAGCAAGGCATACACGCAAATATCTGCTCCAACCCTATCCAAGGGATGTTGGTGTTTTAATGTTTGATATTTCGTCCGAAGTTAAATTTAGGGGAAAACACTGGGGGGGCTTGAGGATAGGCTTTAAGGTTTAAGAATTTTCTTGATAATTCTGAATTTTTGTGTATCTTAACTACATGTTAAGTTAAAAGAGGGAGGTTTTCAATGAAAGAGGAGATTATAAACAGGGTTTTGCAAGAGTTTGTTGGTTCAAGTCAGAACATAGAGGGTGCAGCTTTGGTAACTTCCGATGGTTTGATGATAAGCAGCTATCTGCCTTCTGGTATGGATGAGGATAGGGTCTCTGCTATGTCTGCTGCACTGCTTTCTCTCTCTGAAAGGGCTGTTGAGGAACTCGGAAAGGGAATTCCCCAGCAGGTAACAATTAAAGGAGATCAGGGCTACATTGTGATTACATCTGCCGGAGAAGAGGCAGTTTTGATGGCTATGGCAGATGTAAAGGTGAAGCTCGGTCTGTTGTATATGGAGATTAAAACAGCAGCAGAGAAGATTCAGAAAGCCCTATAATGGATGAAGAATTCCTCAACTTACATATTACTAATTGCTGCTTGTGTTTTTTGGGGAGTAGGTTTTCCAATAGCAAAAATAGGGGTGGAGGTTATTCACCCCTTCAGTTTTGCGTTTATACGGTTTCTTTTAGTTAGTATTTTTTTCGTTCTATTTTTTAGGCTTTCTCCTTTTAATTTAGCACTCAAATTGAGAGATAATTTTAGAAATATTTTCCTTATGGCTTTAACCGGTGTCTTTCTATATGGGGTATTTTTTCTCTTTGCCCTTAGATTTACCAAAGCTTCTGATGTTTCTTTAATTTCAGGCGCAAACCCTATAATAACCGCCATTATTGCTTATTTTTTACTGAAAGAGAGAACCGGGAGTTTGGGTGCTGCTGGAATATTACTCTCGTTTGTGGGTGTTGCTTTTATAGTTTCAGATGGAAGTTTTAAAACCTTTCTCACTATGGATTTCAACATAGGGGACCTCTTTATGTTAGTGGCAACAACAATGTGGGCTTTTTACTCCGTTATAACAAAAAAGGCTCTGTTGAGGCTTGATATTTTTGAGGCTGTCTGTCTTACATCTTTTCTGGGTGCATTGATGTTCTTACCTCTTGCCGTTTTGTTTGGTAATCTATTCGGTTTTTTAGGGTACCCTTTGAGAGGCTGGCTTAGTGTTATGTACATGGTTTTTTTCTCTACCATATTTGCGTTCAGTGCATGGTATAGAGGGATAGAAAAGATAGGTGCAGCACGCTCAAGTGTTTTTGTAAACCTTGTCCCTGTTTTCGGTGTTATCACTTCAGTCTTTCTTTTGAAAGAGAATTTGAGATTTAGCGAATTCATTGGTGGTGCTCTTGTTATAACCGGTGTTGTTTTAACAAACAAAAAGAGGGACAGTGCAGTATAAAATAGACGGCAACAGGCTTATCCTTTATGGAGAGCTTACATATAAATCTATTGAGAAATTGTCAAAAATAGTAAAAAAGGAGAGATTTAAACTTGTAGATATCACAAAAGCCGAAACTATTGACACAACCTTTATGGTTTTCTTGATTACTCTTAAAAAGGAAATTGTAGCAAATAGCGAGCAGATGAAACTTTTGGATATTGTAAAGGAAAACTTTAAAGGCGGTACTTTAGAGCATAAGAAGGTAGGGTTTTTCTATGAGATTGGTTTAAAATTTATAGAGAGGATTAAAGAGCTTTACTGTTTCCTTGTTTTTATTGGAGAGGTGTTTATTAAAGGTGTTGGTGTGGTTTTTAAGCCTAAACGGTTAAGAATAAAATCCATCGCTAAGGATATAGAGCTTATGGGGTTTAATGCAATACCAATTTTAGCAACAATATCATTCCTTATTGGTGCAGTTATAGCGTACCACGGTTCAATAAGACTTAAACAGTTTGGTGCCAATATTTTTGTGGTTGATCTGGTAAGCATTTCAGTGTTAAGGGAGCTTGGTCCTTTAATTGTGGCTATCCTGCTTGCTGGTAGGAGTGCAAGCTCTTATACGACCCAAATAGGCATTATGAATGTAACAGAGGAGATAGATGTTATAAAAACAATGGGCGTTGAGCCGTTCGATGTGCTTGTGTTTCCCAAAATAATATCTATGCTCGTCAGCGTACCACTATTGACCATTCTTGCAGATATTTCTGGTGTTTTTGGAGGTTTGGTTGTTGCAAAACTCTCCTTAGGAATTACTTTGAGGGATTTTATCCTGAGGCTACATCAGGCAATTAGCATAAACACATTTCTCGCAGGTCTATTAAAGGCACCCGCTTTTGCATTTTTAATTGCAACCATAGGAGCTTACAAAGGTTTTAGAACTCAGAAGAATGTTGAAAGCATAGGAAAAAGTGTAACCATTAGTGTAGTTGATAGTATCTTTGCTGTTATAATAGCAGACGCAATCTTTTCGGTTTTATTTAGATGGATGGGGATATAATTGTAGTAAGAGACCTAAAGGTTTCATACGGCAAAAGGGTTGTCTTAGACGGCGTAAGTATCACTGTAAAGAAGGGAGATATTTACACTATACTGGGTAGGAGCGGAAGCGGAAAAACCACTCTTATGAGAGCTATTTTAATGCTTGAGAAGTCTTTAGGGAAAATAGAGGTTTTGGGTGTGGATTTAAACAGTGCAAGAGAATCTGAGAAGGAAAAAATAAAAAAATCATACGGTGTAATGTTTCAGGCGGCAAGTCTGTTTACCTCTTTAACAGTTGGTGAGAATGTAGCTGTACCACTGAAAGAGAGTGCCAAACTGGATTGGGAGACAACTGTAGATATAGTCAGATTTAAGCTCTCCCTTGTAGGTCTTGAGCAGGATGTCTTTAACCTCTACCCATACGAGCTTTCGGGAGGTATGAGAAAGAAAGCTGCTCTGGCGAGGGCATTGGTTTTAGACCCAAAGATTATATTTCTTGATGAACCCACAAGCGGGCTCGATCCTGTAAGTGCCGATGACTTTGATAGAACAATTGCAGAGCTAAATAGGTTGTTGGGTATCACGGTAGTTATGATAACCCACGACCTTGATAGCTTTTTTGGAATATCAAAAAGGGCATGTATTTTAAGGGATAAAAAGGTTTTGGCTGAAGGTAAACCTTATGATATTATGAAGCAGGATGACGAGTGGTTGAAGAAACTGTTTTTTGGAGAGAGAGGTAGTAAGTTTACGAGATGGAATCACGGGTAAACTATGCTTTGGTTGGTTTTTTTGTTCTCATCTTTGGTATTGCAGGCGTTTTTATTGTTATCTGGCTTATAGGAACAGGAAATGTAAATAAGAATTACAAGAGATATATAATTTTGACCACATCAAATGTCTCTGGACTCCACATCGACTCTCCCGTTAGGTATAAAGGGCTCGATGTGGGAAAGGTTTATGATATAAAAATAGATAAGAAAAACCCCGAGTATATAAAGATTTACATTGAGGTTGAGAAAAATTTACCCATAAATGAAAATACTGTGGCAAGAATAACCTCAAACGGACTAACGGGAATATCCTATGTGGATCTATCCTATACTAAACATCCCAAAGAGCCACTGATTAAATTTGAGAAGGAGCCCTACCCTGTAATTCCAACCGTTCCAACCACTCTGCAAAGAATATCTGAGGCTCTACCCAAAGCTTTAACATCGCTTAAGGAAGCTGCGGATAGGGTTAGCAGTCTATTCGATAACGCCACTGTCAACTCCGTAAAGTTAAGTGTTAAACACATAAATAAGCTCACGGAGGAGTTAACTGCCACCGAAGGAAAACTAAATAAACTAATAAATAAAATAGATAGATTGGTGGCAAACTCAAATAACCTTGTTTTATCCTTGCAGAAAGATGCCATAACCACAAACAAAACTATCCGGACTGCCAGAAAAACCATAAATTCTGCTTATTTCACGCTATCAAGGATTGACTTGTTAATTGATAAACTGAACGAACTTGTTCAATACACAAAAGATACAACACTCCAAAAAAGCAACCTCTCACTCGAGGAGCTTAAAAGGACACTAATCCAGCTTAAGCAGTTTATAATTGAGTTGAGGAGTGACCCATCTCTTTTGATTAAGGGTAGAAAACAAGAGAGCCTATTAAGGGGTAAAAAGTGAGAAGATTTAGTTTTGTTTTTGTTGTTCTATATCTTTTTTTAAGTTCCTGTTCTATACAACCAGCTCCATCAAGAAAGCTCATTTTTTTAAATGCTCATCCAAAACTGGGTGGTGCTCGTGTGAAAAATCTCTCCATAACGATAGAGTTGTCAGGTTGTAAACCTATTTTTGATAGGCTTTCTGTTTATGCACAGACTGGAGAGTTTGAAATGGTTCAAGCTCCAGACTATGTTTGGGTGGATACACCTTGCAATATGATTAAGGAGTCTCTTGTTAGGACTTTTTCAAAAGCTGGATTTAGAGTTGTAGAATATTCAAAAGAGAAACTCTCCTTTAGACTCTTTGAGTTCCAACCTGTATTTGAAAGTAATAAACGATACTGTAAGATCCTTGCAAGTTTTACATTAAAAACAAAGGGTAGCATTCGAACTTTGTTATATAGAAGAAGAAAACTTATTGGAAAAAAGGGTGAGTTTGTAAGCTGTCTTAACAGCCTTGTTAGCGATATGGATAGCCAAGTTCTTAACTGGGTGTATGAAAATTTAAATTCCAAACATTAACTGCTCTATGTTTTTCTTGTTAAAATGTCTATTGTTTCTCTATCAAACAGCTTAAAATAGGGATCGTATTGAAGCAGATTGTATATGGTTTCTTTGAAGTTTCTACCGAGAAAACCATCGGTATTCGGGGCTGTTGTTGAGTTCTTCGCAAGAGCTATGGACTTCAAAGCCATCTCACTTGCCGTATAGCCCTTCATGGAGCACCCTCTTTTTGCTCCATCACAAAATACTCCCCCTACCCCCTCGATATAATTTTTATAAGCATCGTAGAAGAGGTTTAACCTGTTATCAAGGTATAGTAAGGCAGCCATAAGACCCACGCCTGCAGCGTGCACAACTCCACACTCAGAAGAAACAAACCCAAACTTCGAGGTTATAAGGGATGTTATTAGGCAGGAAAGAATCGCCGCCTTAACAATTTTTTCTTCTTTCTTATTCATATTTTTTGCAAAGTATGAAACTGCTCCAATTGCCACTATGCCTTTGTTCCCACTACCTGCACAACTTGATATCTCAATGCTATCTCCGCCCATCCTTGCATAGATAGCCCCAAAGGCGGGATTTATTTGAGGTTTTAAATACCTCTTTCCGTATTCTATTGCGTTCAAGTTTACATTCATCGCCCTTTTAACTCTACTCCTCAGCTCCTCATCGCTGTAGAGAAGTTCCACCGTCTCTATCCACCTGTCGCTGTTGAAAAGCTCATCTTCAAACTCTATCTCATCGTCAAGCTTTTTTGCCTTCTTCTTGAATATAACCTCTCCATTTTTCTTAATCTCTGTTATTCCTGTATGGGTTTTTCTTGTTGTTACCTCTGCATGGTTTCCCTCTTCATCCCATGCTGTGGAGTGGATAAAAAGCTCCTTTCTATCAGAGAGTTGAATATCAAGTTTTATATTACTACTTCTGTACTTTTTTAACAGCCTCTCTGAAAGCATTTCAAATATTTCAAGACCCTTGGATGTATCAGCTATAACATATCCAAGCAGTGCTGCATTTCTTGCTCCCGTTAGCCCATTTGAGTTTGGTATGCCAGCGGCAAATGCGTTTTTGAAGGTCATTCTATCTATCTTTACCGAAATGCTCTCCGCATTTTCTATGTATTTTGCAAGATGGGCTGTGTTGTACGCTATGGCTGCAGGTTCTGTGCATCCAAGCGAAAACTCTATCATTTTTGACAACCTCTTGGATAACTCTTCCATAAAGCCCCCTTAAATATTTACATTCAACACTTTCCTCGCAACAAGCCCTATAACGAACGAAACTATACTTACAGAGAAGCTGATTATGAACATCTCAAGAAAGTTTTTCTTAAAAGAGCTCTCTTTAACGACGGAGACGAAAAAGCTGAATATCAATATGACAACTGTTGCATCAAAAAACATCAAAGCAAGGGCGTAGTAAAAATCAGAGAAAAGAAAAAACGGAATAACAAGCATCAGAACGGTTATGAAATAGGCAACGGTCGTGTATATGGCAGCTTTAAGCGGATGTTTGCCCTTCTCAGACTTTTGAGAAAGATACTCACTTGAGCCCATACTTAAAGAAGCAGAGATTCCTGTGACCACACCCACTATTCCTATTAACTTTGCATTCTGTAAAGCGAGGGAAACACCTGCTAAAGCTCCTGTCAGCTCCACAATAGCATCACTAATACCCAACACCATGGAGCTTATGTATTCAATCCTCTCCTCATGGAGCATGTCCATTAGCAGTTTCTCGTGCTTTGTTTCATCCTCTACTATTCTTTCTGCCTCTGGAATCTCTGACAATAGAGTTTTGTAGCTCTCTTCAGCTTCACTCTCTTTTGCCTCCATAACCTTGACACAGAAAACAACACCAAATAGTTTTGCAAGAACGATAAAGGCAAAAACTATGAGTGGATTTGGTCTTAACTCCTTTTGTGTATATCTTTTTAGGATTTTGTAGTGTTCAAGCTCATCCTGAGAAATCTTATTTAAGATTTTTCTGTTCTTTTCACTCACTGAGCTTAACTGGGAGAGTTTTTTGTAAATTGTGTGCCCAACTATCTCATCTTTTTGGAATTCCAGTAACTTTTTTGCAGTACTCTCTCTCATCTTAAACCTCGGTCATCCAGTATAAAAAAGGATTTACTTGATTGCAAGGTGAAACTTGTGTATAACTTGTTATTAATTATTAACCTTTGAAGGAGGATTTTATGGAGAAAAAACCTTACGCCAATCCTGGCCCAGCTGGCTTAATGGTGCTTGCTTTTTATCTTGCCGCTTTATGGCCTATAGCTACCCACAGAGCACCCCATGAAATGATTAATGTGTTGATAGCCCTTGGGTTCGCAGGGGGTATTGTTCAGTTTACGGCGGGGATTATCGATCTTAGGAACGGGGAGATTATGACTGGAAACATCATGCTTGCCTTTAGTGCCTTTATGTGGCTTGGTTTCTGGGAGTTTCTTGGTAAGTCACTTGGTTTTATCCCTGAGAACACAGCAATTGTTGATGGCTATGTTTTTATAGTCATGGGAATACTAATGGTTGGTTTCACATTTGGGCACTTTAAAGCTCCCAAAATAGCACTCCTGTTCATGCTGTTTACGGATGTGTTCTTTCTTTCAGCAGGGTTTTTCTTTTTAAACCACAACCTTTTGCTCTGGAAAATAGTGGGAATTGATTTGCCTCTTGTTATACTTTCAATCCTCTGGATGGTGTTTGGTATTGTGTTAAACGCTGTTTTTGGTAAAGAAGTAATCCCAATGGGGAAACCATTAATAAGAGATTAGAGAACCTGTTCAGTAAAAAAGGAGCATACGCACTTATAATCAGAGTGGAAAATCACGAGAAGATGAGGATTGGCAGAAAGGGTGAAGTTAATTTTGAAAGTGGCTACTACGCCTATGTAGGCTCTGCCCTTTCTGGCCTTAAGAATAGACTTAAAAGACACTTAAGCAGCAGTAAAAAGAAAAGGTGGCACATAGACTATCTTCTTGAAAAAGCTAAAATTGAGGGTTTTTTTGTATGGCTATCCAGAAACAACATAGAAGACAAAATAGCGTGCAAATTGATCCGAAAATTTGAGTATGTAAATGGCTTTGGTAGCAGCGATTCGAAATGTAGAAGCCACCTTTTCTACTCAGACAACAAGCAAAAACTTGTGAAAGCCCTTTTTAGGGTTTTGCGGAGACAATCACTCTTTATTGAGTTTTAAAATATTCATGCTTTCAATGTGATGGGTTTGGGGGAACATATCGTAAAGCTTTGATTTGACAAGAGTATACTTTTTACTCAATATTTTCATATCCCTCGATAGCGTTGCCGGATCGCACGATATATAGATTATGTTGTTGATGTTTTTTCTGAGCAACTTTTGAGCAACATTCTTTGCTCCTTCCCTTGGTGGGTCTAAAATAGCAAGGTCGAAGTGGCCTTTAATCTTAAACTGTTCAAAAAGGTTTGCTCTCAAAACTGAGATATTTTTGAGGTTAAAGTTTCCTATATTCCTTTTCAGCGATGAGACTGCCTTTATATCAAACTCAACTGCGAGTATATTGTATCCCTCAAGGGCGAGTGGAATAGTGAAATTACCTATGCCGCAGAAAAACTCCACTATGTTGTTGGGATTCAGCGCATTTACCTCCCTTTTTAAATCATCGATTATTTTCAAATTGACTTCTCTGTTTACCTGCGTAAAAGCGCCTTTTTTGTAGAAAAGTGGGTGCTTGAGGCCTAAGTTTAATATCATTTCATCACTGTTGATGTTTCCGTAATCATCAATTTCAACCTCACCAGCCTTGCATCTGTTGTTTTTGATGTATTCATTAATTAGGCCATCTGCTACAGGACACTCGGATATTTCCACAAACTGGTTGCTTGATTTTTTATAAAATCCCCACCTGCCATTTCTGCACTTGAATTGGACTCTCTTTCTGTAGCTCCACTGTTTGACCGATGGTTCAATATCTGTGCCGTTTTCTGGCTCAAGATTTGAAAGCCTTTTAATTGTATTTAAGAAAACTTCTTTTTTTAAAGCCAATTGGTAGGAGTATTCCGCATGTTGAAGATCACATCCGCCGCAATGATAGTAGTGTGGACATTTAGGCTCTATGCGGTGTGTAGAGGGCTCTTTAATCTCTTTTGCCTCTGCTATAATAAAATCTTTTTTCTCCTTAACTACCTCAGCTTCAACTGTTTCGTCGGGAAGGGCAAATCTAACAAAAGCCGTCTTGCCATCTACTTTTCCCACTCCGTATCCGCCGTTTGCAAATTCAGTAATCTTTACTGTTAACCGTCTCACGATTTTATTATTGCACGAAATAGATTTTTTTTGCAATACTGTTTTTACCATGAGAAAGGAGCTCTATATCTACATACACATACCCTTCTGTTATAGAAAGTGTCCCTATTGTGGTTTTGTGTCATACGAAAAGAGCTTATCTCTTCTGGATAGATATGTCGAAGCAGTGAAGAGAGAGATAAGAAATTTTGGAAAAAAAAGTTATTATAGGGTCAAAACAGTTTATTTTGGTGGCGGAACCCCTACGGTGTTAAAGCCTAAACACATAGAGCTGATTTTAAACGAAATTGAAAAACACTTTTCCCTCGATATGCAGGAGATGACCATAGAGGCTATACCCAACGATGTCAAAAGGAGTTATTTGCTCAACCTGAAACTTTTGGGTTTTAATCGCCTCAGTCTGGGTATTCAATCTTTAAGAGATGAAAAGCTTGAAAAATTAGGAAGAATCCACAACAGCAAAATGGCTGTTAAAGCAGTGGATATTGCACACTCTTCAGGTTTTGAAAATATAAGTGTGGATTTAATTTATGGAATCGATGATAGCGTCTCACTTTTTCAAGAAGAACTGAATAGGGTTTTAAAGCTTCCCATAAAGCACATCTCTGCCTATATGCTTACAGTGATTGAAGGTACACCCTTTTTTAATTTAAGAAAGGATGGTAAGCTGGCTCTCAACAGCGATGATGAGATAGTTGAGATTTACAAGTTGCTCTGCGAGAAGCTTGATAAGCATGGCTTTCACCAGTATGAAAT
>WFQQ01000083.1 GCA_015486965.1 Desulfurellaceae bacterium | reverse complement strand
TGGCATTATGCACTGCACATCAACAACCATAGCCTCAACAGCACCTGTAACAATAGCCATCTCCTGCTGCAGGTAGTTTCCTGCTATGGGCGTTCCATGTCTCATAAGGACTTCTAACCCTGTACAGCACATACCGACGGTGTTAATGCCTTTGGCTCCATATTTCCTTGCAAGCTCCAACAACTCCTCATCCTGTGCTGCCTCAACAATCTTATCAGAGAGAACCGGCTCATGACCGTGAATAACTATATTTACATAATCCTCTTTGATAACTCCAAGGTTTGCCTCTCCTCTGTTAATCTGCGGTGTGCCAAACAGTATGTCTTGAAACTCTGTTGCAATCAGAGAACCGCCCCAACCGTCTCCCAAAGAGGTGCGGATACCGTGAAGAATTATGGATACAGGGTCGTGATCTACACCCATCGTTGTTCTGTGCATACACTCGACGATTTCCCTGTCTATGTTTCTCGGCTCAACACCAGCCTTCTTCCATACCTCTTTCCTCTTCTCGTTGGCGTAGCTATCTGCAAATTTGATAAGCTCCTCATCCTGCTTTCCAAAGTCGTTGAATGCTACTTTAACAAGGTCTTTAGCTATCTCTTTAATCTCTCTGCCCTCTGTTTCAATGCCAAGCTTCTCCGCAACAGCCTTTAGCTTCTTTTCATCTTTTATTGGATATGGTGCGTCGTGCTCCAAAGCTTCATACATAGCCAACACAACATGCCTTCCGTGGTCTGAATGGGCTGCAGCACCGGCCGCTATCATCCTCTCCAAAGTCCTTGCAACAATTGTATCTGCTGTAGCACCACAAACACCTTTAGTTGGTCCCTCACCAAACGGATCAATTCTACACGGTCCCTGCATACAGTTTTTACAACATACACCAAGCTGACCATATCCACACTGCGGTTGCTGTTTCTCCAACCTATCCCAAACAGTCTCAACACCATCCCTCTCTGCTTTTCTTATCATCTCCTGGGTTGCCCTATCTATCGATTTCTCCTCAGGCTTCCACTTTGCCATTTTTAAACCTCCTTATCTTTTTCTAAACATTTAATATTTATTTGCATGGGAAAACTCTTTGTTTAGCTCCCTCCAGAGAGCTATGTTCTCAGGGATAACCGGCTCCTCCCTCTTATCAGGCGAAGATGCGATATTCCTTGTTACACTCTGCCTCTTGAGTTTTATAACATCGTTTGCATCACCGAACACTAATGCACCTGTCTTGCACGCCTCAACGCATGCGGGCTCCCTACCCTCTTTTTGCCTATCCACACAGTTGTCGCACTTAACATTGACATCCCTGTCAACCACGATTTCGTAGGTCTTACCAAACGATATAATGCCAAACGGACAAGCCATTGCACACATACCGCATGCAATACACTTGCCATATTCCACGATTACAGAGTCTGTCTCAACATCCCTCTTAATAGCACCTGTTGGACAGACCTCCATACATGGAGCAGGATTACAGTGCCTGCACCTGTTGGGGAAGGTCAAAAGGTCTTCTCCAACCTCAACATGGATGCGGGGCTTGGATAGTATCTCCTCTGAAAACATGGCAAAGAGGTCTTTCGATTTGGAATGCTCAACCGCACATGCAATTTCACAGTGTTTACACCCTATACACCGCTCTGGAAAAACCATTACCGTTTTCATAATTCACCTCCAAACTTTTTACCTCACTCAATTAATAGTTACTTTGTTTTCCAAGTATATTCAAGTAAATAATACCGTTTTTTAAAAAAGTATTAACCGTTTAGATTTAGTACACAACCGTCCCTAAACTATTAACAAACGGTGCTAAATGGACAATAAGTTGCTTAACTTTTGCCTGTTTCTCTTACTCAGAGGAACAAAAAAAGATACTCCATCTGCTGAAAGCCTCAACCTATACTGACCGCTCTCCTCATCAAAAATGAGCTCTTTCAGGTAGGAAAGGTTGACAAGGTAACTTTTGTGGGACCTAAAGAAGCCCTTGTTTTCAAGTTTCTTTTGGAGTTCGGATATCTTAAGGTTGGTAAAATACTCATTGTTCTCGTTATTTTTAATCAGCGTTGAGCTTCCTATGCTCTTTATGAACACAATATTGTTCACATCCAGAAACACGATACGCTCTTTCAACATCACAGGTATTTTATCAAGCACAAATCGGGTTTGGCTATCCTCTGAACTGACCTTACTCATGGTAAAATTTGTCACATCGTAAAAGATAGCAACAATCCCACTGAACTCATCGTTTCTATCGTAAAGCTTGGTTAATTTAACTATAAAGAACATCGATTTGCCCTTAAAATCAAAAATCTTAACAATGGGCAGCTCAACAGCTTTATCTTCTGTCAATTTTGAGAAAAACTCATTAATCTTACCCTTCTCGCTCTGCTGCCCGTGAAGTTCAAGTACATCCTTGTTGTAGTACTCTTTGGAGAGTATTATATCCCGTGCATAAGGGTTCATGCTGACTATTTCCCTGTTTTTATTGACCAAAACAACACCAACAGGAACAACCGATAGGAATGTTTCGATATTGTTAATCATCCCAGCTTACAAACTAATTGAATTTAAAAAGTGAAACACAAAAACTATCCCCTATCTTCAAAAGTTCTATAATATTTTCTAATATATGTCAAACAGATTTAGCGGGCTGGTTTACGGCTTAAAAACTAAAAGGAAGGATGAGAGGGGGGATGGGTATAGCGTAAACCAGCCCAAACTTGTAAGAATCAAAGAGATTCTTTTCTTTTATAAACCCTATCCCCGTAAAATAGCTCTTTAAATCTTTTTATTGCGAACTTCTCCACCTCTTCCCGAAGTTTCTCAAATTTCTTCAAAAAAACAACGGCTTCATCCGTCAGATAGGCCTTCTCTGAGCAGTCGTATGAGCCTTTTAGGCAGGCTATGCCCAGGGACTTTTCAATAGTCTTAATCCTCTCAAGGAGCGTTTCAAAACTTAACCCAGCTAAAGAGACTACATCACAAAGGCTCTTACTTTCCTTTATAAGTCTCAAAAGTTTCAAGTCATCCAACGATAAAACCTTGCCGCTGTTTTTACTCTTTACCGAGAAATCCAGCATCAGCCTGAGCCGTGCCTTCTTCTTCTCCGTGAAACATCCAAGCTGACAGTCAACCACATCAAGGTCGCTCTTTTTAACCGTTGACCTAACCTTAAAAAGCCCAACCTCTCTTGCAACAGTGTAGGCATCGAGGCATGTTATCTTTCGATTTTCAAAAGAGCGCTCCTTTAAAAGCTCGTAGGTTTTTCTATCGAAGTCCCCAACTTTCTTCCTACCAAACTGCCCAAGCTCACACTGGGAAATTCTATAGCCCTCTTCCGTTGCAATACGCCCAACAACAAGAGGGTCTAAACCGAGCTTTTTCGATATGGCAAGCGCTTTTCTGCACTCCACCCTGCCGCCTTCGTCTGAATATCTATCAAGTAGCTCAACCACCCTATCTCTAACTCTAACAGCAGCGGCATTCATCCCGTTCATTTTTGAATCACTTTCCAAACCTATCTTTCACCTTCTCATAGAAGGATGAGTGCATATATCTTATCTCTTCCTCATCCTTGTAGCCTGTAATCATACTCTTTAGAGAACCCTTCACAGCAAACAGTGACATGTAAAGGTGAACTAAAAACATCACAAGGACTACCATAGCAGCAAAATTGTGAATTATTGCCGCCAATCTCAAAGCATCAATCTGATACTTTACAAAGGGAATGATAAAGTTGGGCTTTCTTAAATACATCAAAAAACCTGTAAGTAGCAGCAAACTCCCAAAACCCGTAGCTATCCAGAACCACGCCTTCTGTCCCGGATTGAACTTGCCGGCACCTGTTTCAACTTCCTTCTTCGTTAAATAACCACCACCAACAAGAATCCACTTAATATCGCCCTCTTCGGGGAGCATATCAAGAACCCACATTAAAAATAGCGGAACAACAGCAATGGCAAATAGAATTGCGCCCAGGAAATGCAAACTTCTCATAGTTCTAACAAAGCCATCGCCACCGAAGAACTTACTGAATACAATAATCAACCCTGTGGGAACAAGCAGTGTGAAAGAGAGTGCTGCAGTCCAGTGAACAAGTCTCATAAAGGCATTATAAACCTTTATCTTTCTACCGCTTTCTCTGAACTTTTTAGGTCCTACGATCACGAAGTGTAAAAACTCAACAACTAAAACAGCAATCAATGCCACCAAAAACAGAACCTTAAACAGGTGCACCTGAAGGTTCACAAAGAGGGTTCCCCATTTCCAATAGTGGGGTACAGCCTGTGGCAGTTGCTGTCTGATTATATCAGGGGAGGCAAACGCCGCCCCCGGAAAAAAAGCCATTAGAGTCATAATCAGTGAAGCAAGTTTTGACATGATAGCTCCCCCTTTACTCGTTTGGATAGGCAATATCCCATCCATACGGGGTTTCATCTAACACACCATGTCCGTGTGCCGTTCTCCTTTCTCTTATTATTTCAGCAACATGCTCAGCATCTCCAACAATCAATGCGTTTGTTGAGCACATTGCAGCACAGAGCGGAACCTTACCCTCAGCTATGCGGTTCTGGCCGTACAATCTCTTCTCTTTATCAGAGAATGTAGGAGCTGGACCACCCGCACACATTGTACATTTATCCATAACGCCTCTTGTTCCAAATGCCCCATCTTTCGGGAATTGGGGTGCTCCAAAAGGACATGCGTATAAGCAATAGCCGCAACCAATGCAGATGTCTTTATTGTGTAAGACTATGCCATCTTCCCTGATATAGAAGCACTGAACAGGGCAAACCTGAGCACAGGGGGCATCTGTGCAGTGCATACAGGATATGGACACAGAGTACTCTTTACCCTCAATGCCCTCGTTAACCGTAATAACCTTTCTCCTTGCGATATCAACGGGCAAATCATTCCCAACCTGACACGCCACCTCACAGCCGTGGCAATCAATACATCTATTTTCATCACAGTAAAATTTCATTCTGCTGTACTTATACATCGCCTAACTCCTTTCCTTATGCTTTCTCAATTCTACAAAGTCCCACTTTTGTCTCTGGGATCTGTGTAACAATATCATAACCGTAGTTTGTTACGGTGTTTGCACTTTCACCAACCGCATAAGGTTTTGTTCCCTTAGGATAGTTGTAGCTCATATCCTCACCCTGCATTACACCTGCGAAGTGTATTGGCAGGAAAATCCTGTCTGGTTTAACCCTGAACGAATAGACAGCTTTAACCTTAATCTTGGTTCCTTCTGGTGAGTGAACCCACATCATATCTCCGTTTCCAATGCCGTATTTAATGGCAAGCTCTGGGTGAATTTCAGCAAACATCTCAGGATAAATAGCTGCCAAGTATTTGGATGCCCTATCCTCAACTCCAGCACCCATGTAGGTTACAAGTCTTCCTGTGGTCAAGATAATTGGGAACTCCTTTGACCAATCGGTCTTCTGGATGGACATGTATTTTGTATCCACCCTGTACTGGTTCTTCTGGTCTGGATAGGTCGGATAGAGCTTGACAAGGTCGTACCTTGGTGTGTGGAGAGGCTCTCTGTGGAGCGGAATCTGGTCTGGGAAGTTCCACACGATGCAGCGTGCCCTTGCGTTTCCATAGGGAGCGATGCCGTACTTCATGCAATACTTTGCAATCAATCCACTGATGTCCACCTTCCAGTTCTTGCCCATCACCTTCTTCTCAAACGGTGTGAGCTTTATACCAAGAACCTTCTCTATATTGTCCTTTGTTATCTCTGGGTAGCCGCCCTTAACCTTTGCACCCTTAATCGTTGCAAGAGGCCCAGCAAGCTGGCTTACACCGTCATGGACAAGTCCAAACCTGTTTCTGAAGCCCATGCCTCCAAGCATGACAGGTCTGTTTATATCGTAAAGTATCGGGCTTCCTGGATGATCCTCTGTCCAGCATGGCCATGGTAATCCATAGTATTCACCCTTAACAGGCCCTTTGCCCATCAATGTTACAGGATCGAAATACTCCCAATACTTGTTGTGCTTCTTTAGTCTCTCTGCTCTCCATCCAGTCAAGCCTATTGTCTTTATAATCCTTGCTATCTCGTTTGTTGCATCCTCCGGGAACTTGAAGTCATTCTTAACCTGTTTCAATGTTAGGGTTTTCTTGTCAACATCCAACAGCATACCCTTTGTGAACTCTTTGTAGAACCCAAGTCTCTTTGCAAGCTCAAACATAATCCAGTGGTCTGTCTTGGATTCATAGATTGGGTCAACAACCTTGTTTCTCCACTGTGCACTCCTGTTTGTAGCTGTAACAGAGCCACTTGTTTCAAACTGTGTAGCAGCTGGCAACAGGAACAGGTTATTCTTTCTCTTGGTTATTACTGCACCCTCCTGAGCAAATGGGTCAACTATAACAAGCAGGTCAAGTTTATCCAAAGCCTCCTGAACCTTTGCAGTCTGCTCTGTTGTCGTTAGAGCATTACCCATAACAACCAGTGCTTTTATCGGGGATGGCGAATAAATCTTCTCCTCCTGCAATACACCCTGCCACCATTTGGCAAGTGTAAATCCTTTGGTCTCCATCCACTTCTTGGACTTAAACCTGCCCTTCAGCCAGTCGTAGTCCACACCCCACTGCTTCGCAAAGTACTTCCAAGAGCCCTCGTGTAATCCGTAATAACCGGGTAAGGAGTGGGACAGATCGCACATATCGGTTGCACCCTGAACATTGTCATGTCCTCTCAATATGTTGCAGCCACCGCCAGGAACTCCCATATTGCCTAAAGCGAGCTGTAGGATTGGTCCTATCCTTGTATTAGAAGAGCCTATGGTGTGCTGCGTGTATCCCATAGCCCAGATGAATGTTCCAGGTCTGTTTGTTGCGTATGCGCGTGCTATCTGATAAATCCTCTCAACGGGGACTCCGGTAACATCGGAAACCCTCTCTGGTGTCCACTTCTCAGCCTCTTTCTTGATGGCGTCCATTCCATACACGCGCTGCTTTATGAACTCTTTGTCCTCCCAGCCGTTCTTGAAAATCAGATGCAAGATTCCGTATATAAACGGTATATCTGTTCCAGGCCTAATTTGGGCAAACAGGTCTGCTTTGGCTGCAGCCTTTGTATACCTCGGGTCTATTACTATCAGAACAGCGTTGTTTCTCTCTTTTGCCTTCAGCATATTCTTAAATCCAACTGGGTGGGCAACGGCCGGGTTTGAACCAATAATCATAATCGCTTTGGAGTTTTGAATGTCGCCAAGGTGGTTTGTCATAGCACCATATCCCCAGGTGTTCGCAACGCCTGCAACCGTCGAGCTGTGGCAAATTCGAGCCTGATGGTCTATGTTGTTCGTTCCGAAAAACGCAGCGAACTTTCTAAAGTAGTAAGCCTGCTCTGTTCCCATCTTGGCTGAGCCCAAGAACATTACAGAATCGGGTCCATACTTATCTCTGAAATGCTTCAGTTGATTGGCTATCTTATCTAAAGCGTCGTTCCAGCTTATCCTTCTCCACTTGCCGTCAACCTTCTCGAGGGGGTGTTTCAGTCTCTTGGGATTTCTTACCTCCTCTATCATTGCTGCACCCTTACAGCAATGACCCCCCTGACTGAATGGATGGGTCTGGGCAACCTCCTGTCTAACCCAAACACCTTTTTGAACCTCTGCTATAATTCCACAACCAACCGAACAGGCTGTGCATATTGTTCTAACCTTTTTGGAACCGGGATAAGGCTCCTTTAGCTCCTGAGCGTAAGCCTTTCTTACTGCCTTCCCTCCAACCAAAGAAGCACCTAAAACGGCACTGCCAAGGGAAGCCATCTTTAAGAAAGCCCTTCTACCAACTTTAGCCCTCTGCATTTTCAAACTCCTTTCATCATTGTTTGAACGCTTTTTACGGTGCAATCCTGTAATACTCTTCCCAATGCTTTGTTAGCCTGTAAAGAATCTCCTTCTTGGGAGAATGACCCCTAACAACACCGTTATCACCCTGAGGCTGCTGAGCTTTTGCTTGAGATGCAAGCACAGCCTCACCGGCAACAGATGCAGCTACGCTGTAGGTTACAGCCTTTTTAATAAACTCCCTTCTGCCCTCTTTTTTCATACCTCACCTCCTAATCGACCTCTTCCACGGGCTCCTCATCCTCGATGCTGGTATCACAAACTTCACTTTCCACCTTTTTAGACCTTTCCTTACGCCTTTTCAGGTTTTTATAAGGAAGCACCCTGCCCATCTCTTTTGCCTGCTTTCTCTCTTTCTTGGGCTTTTCAACCTCAAAGTAGAGTCTCTCGAACTCAACAAAAGGGCTCATCATCTCAACAATATCTTTAAAAATATTACTGTTTTTGCTTTTGTATATTTCATCCAGCAGCTCATCTATGAAAACATTGATAATCCTCTCAAAAACCTGCTTTTGGAGAGCTTTAAATTTATCTCCGTCGTAGGCAATCTTGGACATAAAAGAGAGAACAAACCCAAGGTCATCCTCGTTATCTGTGTAATCTTTCGACTTTCTGTAAGGGGTTTGGACAACAAAATCTATCATCTCAAGCCTTTTTTTGCCACTCTCTATCCCTTCCGTAAAGTATGAGGCAGATGTTCTAATCATATCACCGTCGGGTGCAAGAAACAGGGAGTCGTACTCATCAAAAAACGCATCTCTATCGCTCTCAAGTTTCTCCTTAAGCCTCAAAGCAGCCCTCTGCATCTGAACATTTATCGGGTTTTCAATAACTGTGTTGAGTCCATTTAAAATCTCATCAACCACTCCCTTATCATAGGTAAATGTAAAAAACAGAGAAAAAAGACCGTAAAGATATGCCCTCGCACTGTCAACAGCATCGATTTTTACCTTCTCTTTGACCATCTTACTTCATCCCCTTAATCTTTATACTTTTATCGCCAAGCATTACCTTTGGCTTGCAATCGGGACAGCAGTAGAGGGTTTTTACCCGTGGGTCATCCTCACCCCAAATCTTAATCATCCGTTCGGCGATGGTCTTTATTGACTTTGCGGGGGCAAAAGGTTTACCACAAACAATACACCTGAACAACTCATCCTTTGCAAGCGTCCTATAGACAAACCAGCTTTTATTGAGATAAATAACATCCTTCGTTATACTCATACACTGTTCGGGGCAAATCTGAACGCAGTAGCCACACATGGTGCAGAGAGAGGGGTTAAACCTTAAACTATTGTCGTTCTCAAAAGGCTTCAAAGCCTCAACATTGCAAGCACCTGCACAGGAAAGACACAGGGTACACCTGCTCTCATCAACGGAAATCAAACCGTAGTGTAAATATTCAAAAGAGGTAAGCTCCCCTAAATCATCTCCATCCACAATAAATTCAAGCCTCTCTGAGAATATCTCCCTCTTCTTTTTGTAAACATCCACCTCTTTGGGATTGTAAGAGCCATCAACCTTACACACTCTATCCAGAGCACTTTTGAGTTCATCCGCATCTGTTGCTACCAAAACCCCTTCTTTTCCATACTTTCTTCTGTATATCTCATTTATAAGCCCTATCGCCTCTTTTGTGCCCTTAGAGAGGTTATCGTTAAAAATAACCACCTGAGCACCACTCTCCTGTAAAATCGTAAGCAGGTGGGACTCATCAAGAAACTTTTTGCCACCAATAACAAAGGGTAAAACATCCTCTTTCAAATCAATCTTGAGCGACTCAAATCCCATATTTTCTGGTATAATAAGAGGGATTCTATCCTTGTAAATTTTGGACATCATGTGAAAGACACTTCTGTCTGGCACCCTGAAGTCCATGGCACCAGATGGACAGATGCTAACACAACCACCACATCTCGTGCAGTTTATATCAACAAACTCAAGCCTTCTTGGATCATCTGCCTTTACAATGGCATCAACCGGGCAGACATCGGCGCAAAAGCCACACACATCGTACTGCCTGTTGTGGTGCTGGCAGATGGTATTGTCATACTTGAGCACCTTGACATACTCATAACCAAACTCAGCATTCTCCAAAGCCTCATTGAAGGCAGCATACTCTTTTCCTCGTTCAACCTTAATAACACCAACCCTCTCATAGTCGTCAGGTCTATCTAAAAACAGTATCTGAGATGCTTCAAAAATGGAGTTGTCTTTCTTTAATAGTTTGAGGGAACCTATAACACCCTCAATTTTTTCTATATCTTCGGGGTTAACCTTTGCAATTACCTCAAGCTTCCCACCGCTATTGAGTTCTTCAAACTCATCAAAAAACTCATCCCCACCAACGAGGATAACGGTGTTATCTATTCTTTTTATCTCCGGCAGGTCGCTTGAATATAGGTAGAACAGGTTTCTTGCCTGAAAAAGCCTGTAAACATTGTTCCCCAACTTTTCTGGGTCTTTATCTTTGCTGTTTTTGAGGTAGAAGTTTATCTCAGGGGCGTAGATTTCAGCATCAACATCTTCAGAGTTTGATACTATATAATCACCCCCACCATTGCTCTCTAAAACATCTATCTCGTAATCTTCTTTAAACTGTATCTCTCTCTTTAAATCTTCAGGTAATTTAAATCCGAACTTCTTTTCACCAATCATGTTTCAACCCTTAAATTTCTATAGTGAACATTCCAAAAACCATCATGTTAGTATTTTTTACCACCAAACTTGACATATGTCAATAATTATTTTTAAGTTCTAAATATTACACTTTAAAAAATAACCGTTCTTTAATATAAAACAAACGGTATAAAATGATAAACAACCGTTAACTTTTCCAAAACTTTTGAATTACAGCAACTTTTAAAAAATTCAAAAAATTCTTGCAAAAAAGATAAATGTCTGGCACGATTTAGGTATGAGTGAAAAGATAAAAGAGCTGCTCAACGAAAACGACATGTTCGCAAAGTACAACAACATAAGGCTAACGGTCGTAAGAAAAGGTTATGCAGAGGCAGAGATGGTAATTAACAAAAACCATATAAACGCTGCCGGTATTGTTCAGGGTGGTGCTATTTTCACACTCGCAGACCTTGCCTTTGGAGCCGCTTCAAACTCATACGGCACACTGGCTTTGAGTGTAAACTCAACTATATCGTTCATAAAACCCGCAAAAAAGGGAAAACTAAAAGCTATTGCTAAAGAGGTCTCAAAAAGCAAAAGAATCTCTCTCTACCAGATAGAGGTGAAAAACGCCCAAGACGAAACAGTAGCCCTCATGCAGGGTGTAGCCTACTCAAAGGGCACACCAATCGAATAAAAAAGCCCAAAAATATTGACAACCAACCACAGTTTTAATAGGATTGTGAGCTACTTGGGGGTGGTTAATGTTTTCGGATTTGTCCGACAAACTCAACGATATCTTTAAAAAGATTAAGTCTCGTGGCACGATAACAGAAGAAGACCTGTCAAAAGCCCTTAAAGAGGTTAAGTTTGCCCTGTTAGAGGCAGATGTAAACTACAAAGTAGTTAAAGAGTTCATCAATGAAATCAAAGAGGAACTCAAGGGCAAAGAGTTAGAGAAAAGCCTGACCCCCGGTCAGATTATCATAGAGGCAGTCCATAAAAAGCTAACAGAAATCCTGGGCGGTGAAGCGTCCAACCTCATCATAAAAGAGAAACCCTTTATTATAATGCTTGTAGGTTTACAGGGTTCTGGTAAAACAACCACGGCGGCTAAACTTGCCAAGTTCCTGCGTTCCAAAGGTAGGCAACCGCTCCTTGTAGCCTGCGATATTTACAGACCAGCCGCAGTGAAACAGCTTGAGGTTTTGGGGAAACAGATAAACATTCCCGTATTTGTTGAGGAAAACAAAAAACCGGAAGATATAGCTGAAAGCGCTTTACAGTTTGCAAAAGAAAACGGACACGATGTTATAATAATCGACACCGCTGGAAGGCTTCACATAGATGATGAGCTCATGGAAGAGCTTGTGAGAATTAAAGAGAGGGTTAAACCTCAGGAAATTTTATTCGTGGCAGATGCAATGATAGGTCAGGAGGCTGTCAATGTCGCCAAAGTATTCAATGAGAAAGTTGGTATAACAGGCAACATATTCACAAAGCTTGACGGAGATGCCCGTGGCGGTGCGGCTCTCTCTGTGATGAGGGTTGTGGGCAAACCCATAAAGTTTGCGGGCGTGGGCGAGAAGATAAGCGACTTCGATGTGTTCTATCCCGACAGAATTGCATCAAGAATTCTGGGAATGGGCGATGTCTTAACTCTGATTGAGAAAGTCCGTGAAACAGAGTCGGAAAAAGAGGCAAAAGAGCTTGCAAAAAAGTTAAAAAAACAGCAGTTCACACTTGAAGATTTCTTAAATCAGCTTAAAAAAATACAAAAAATGGGCTCTATTGCAAAGCTGATAGGAATGATTCCGGGCTTGAATAAGGTTAAAATTGATGACGAAGAGGCTTTTAACAGAGAGATCAAGCACATAGAGGCAATAATACTCTCAATGACAAAAGAGGAGAGGCAAAACTACAAGATTCTAAATGCAAGCAGAAAGAGAAGGATTGCAAAGGGTAGCGGAACAAGGGTTAGCGATGTGAACAGACTTATAAAACAGTTTATAGAGATGCAGAAGATGATGAAGGGGATGAACAGGTCAAAAGCCATGAACCTTATGAAAAGAATGGGAATCAATATGTAAGGAGGATAAGAGTGGTAGTAATAAGACTGAGGAGAGGTGGAACGAAAAAGAAACCGTTCTATAGAATTGTGGTGGTTGACTCAAGAAAGAAAAGAGATGGAGCGGTAATAGATGTTCTTGGCTACTACGACCCAAGGACTGAACCAATTACAGTAAAAGTTGACCTCGACAAATTTAAAGAGTGGACTGAGAAGGGGGCTCAAGTCTCAGAAACTGTCAAAAACCTTGTAAAAAAGGCAGGGTGATGAACCATGAAAGAGCTGATTAGTTGTATCGTCAATAGCCTTGTTGACAATCAGGAAGCGGTAAAAATCAAAGAGATTGGCGGAGAGAAGACAACAGTTATAGAGCTGAGTGTGGATAAGAACGACCTTGGCAAAATCATCGGCAAAGAGGGTAAAACCATAAAAGCGATAAGAACGATATTAAACGCAGCAAGTAAAAAGTCCGGGAAAAAGGCGGTTTTAGAAATTATTGAATAATGGAGATATACATACTGAGCATATTCCCGGGGATGTTTGAGAGTGTGTTTGGTGAAACGATCATTAAAAGGGCTCAGGAAAAAGGGCTTGTGAGGATTGAAGTTGTGGATATCAGAGACTTTACACACGACAGGCACAGGATGACAGACGACTACCCTTACGGTGGTGGTGCTGGAATGGTGATGAAACCAGAGCCCATATATGAGGCTATGGATTATGTAAAGTCCAAAAGCCCTGATGTTCACACAATACTGCTAACACCTGCCGGAGAAGTTTTTAAACAGGAAAAGGCAAAGGAGCTTTCAAAAAGAGAGAGTATTGCGATTATATGCGGTAGGTATGAGGGCTTTGATGAAAGGGTGAGAGTGCTTGCCGACGAGGAGATATCCCTTGGCAGGTTTGTTCTGTCTGGCGGAGAGATAGCAGCCATGGCGATCGTGGATGCAACGGTGAGATTAATCCCTGGGGTTTTAGGAAACAAGGAGTCTTTGAAAGAGGAGAGCTTTGAAAATGGATTGATTGAGTATCCCCAATACACACGACCGAGGGTTTTCAGGGGGATGGCGGTACCAGATATCCTGCTTTCTGGCAACCACAAAAAAATAAAAGAGTGGCGGGAACAAGAGGCAAAGAAAAGAACAATAAAGTGGATGGGAGAAGAAGATGGATAAACTAAAGGCTTTCAAGGAAGAGGTGGCAAAATCACTGAATAAGGAGTTTCCAGAGATTTGGCCAGGAGATACGGTAAAGGTTTACACCAGGGTAAAGGAAGGTAACAAAGAGAGGATACAGATATTTACAGGCGTTGTGATAAGAAGAAGGGGCGGAAGGGGGCTCGATGGAACCTTCACTGTAAGGAAAGAGTCAAGTGGTGTTGGAGTTGAGAAAATCTTCCCCTACTATAGCCCATCGGTTGAGAAAATCGAAGTGCTGCAGCGTGGAAAGGTTAGAAGAGCAAGACTCTACTACTTAAGAGAGAGAAGAGGCAAAGCTGCTAAAATTAAGAAAAAGGGTTACTAAAACCGATATAGGCAGGCAGTTCGAAGATAGAGCTGCCCGCCTCCTCGAATCTAATGGATTTACCATAATCGAAAAGAACTTTAGGTGCAAAAATGGTGAGATAGATATAATTGCCCGCAAGGGCGATCTGATTGTGTTTGTTGAAGTCAAAGCAAGGGCAAACTCCGATTATGGTTATTCTGCTGAATTTGTAAACAGAGCAAAAATGCACAAAATACTTAACTGCGCAAAATACTTTATCCAGAAAAAGAGACTTAACGATTTTGATATAAGGTTCGATATTATCGGCTTTGATGGTGAAAAACACACCTGGATAGAAAACATATTTATGGAGGAATACTGAAATGAGCGTAAAGTTTGTAAAGCTTGTCACGGGTGAAACGGTCATTGGAACATATAACCCAGAAAAAAACGGACTTGAAGATGTAGCACAGATTCAGGTTATTCCCGGCTCTGCTGGAATACAGATTGCAATTTTACCCTACGGTTTTCCGTTCGAGGAAAAAATAACCGGGTTTATCAGCATGGATAAAGTGGTCTATGAGTTTTCTAATATCCCACAGGATTTGGAAAACAAATACCACGAGGCAAAGAGCAATATAAAGATAAGCTCCACCATGCCAAGTTCAAACCTTGAAGCTGGATTGGGTTCAACCCAAAACAGTAAAGATAAGGTTATCGATGTAGAGAGTCTATTCAAAAAACCTTAATCGTCAAAAATAACGAGCGGCAGCCGTTGTCCTATTTCAACGCTGCCCTTCTCTTCATCTATTCCCAAAAGACCATCTGCCACGGCAGTTGAGAAGAAGTTGTCGGTCTTTTGAGAACCTGCTGAACTTACACAAAAGCCACCATTCCTGAAGTCAACCTTTACCCTATTAAAATAAAACTTACCTTTTTTAGATTTCATAGGTTCCAACAACTTAGCCGTCAAACTCAACTCTTTCTCTTCACATCCTGAAAGCCTGTACATCATAGGTTTCAAGTAGAGATATGCTGTAGCATACAGTGCACTTGGCCAACCGGGCATACCAAAAAACAGTCTCTCACCAAATTTAGCAAATATTGCAGGCTTCCCTGGTTTTATGGTTGTCTTATCAAAAATGACCTGAAAACCACCCTGTTTCACAGCCTCTTTAACAAAATCCCTGCTCCCCATACTAACACCGCCAGATGTAATCACAAGGTCGCACCTATCCAGAGCATAAAAAAGCATCTCCAATATGGTTTCTACCCTGTCTCCAGCATGTCCAAAATAGACAGGCTCACCAAACCACTTTCTGACCAAACCTTCAAGTATGAAGTAGTTGGCATTAAAAACGGTGTATTTTCCTCTCTCCTCTCCTGGAAAAATCACCTCATCCCCTGTGGTTATCAGACCAACGATGGGTTTTCTCCTCACCTTTATTTTGGCTACTCCGCAGTAGGCAAGCAGTGCTCTCTTTCTCACAGAGACCCTTTCACCAGCTTTTAATATAACCTCTCCTTTTTTAACCTCAACTCCACGAACGGTGAAATTCCTTTTCTCTTGAACATCTCTGGTAAGCTCAACATAGCCATCGTTAACTTTTGCTATCTCAACTTCAGCAACCGCATAAACCTTATCTGGAATGGGAAAGCCTGTATTTATCCTTATGCAGGTGCACTCATCAAGCTCATCTTCACTATCCACAATTCTATATCTATCACATCTGCCCACCAAACCATAACCATCCATTGCGGAACGCAAAAAACCGGGAACATCTATAGGGGAGGCGACATCCTCATAGGCAACTCTATTTTCAATTTGACTGATGAAAAGCTCCTCAAAACCCTTTACGGTTTCTGTGTTCTTCTTAATCAATTCAACTGCATCTTCAACCCTTACCATCACACCTTCCCAAAGGGACAAACTGGATACACACAAACTTTACAGAAATGGCATAAACCACCTATAGCATACTCCGCTATCTCTTTTCTTGTTATTTTATCCTTAGCAAGCAGTCTTGGAAGAAACACATCAAAGGCAGTTGCCTTATAAAAAAGAGCTCCTGCTGGCACCACACACACCGTTTTTTCTCTATAATAACCAATGGAAAAGTTATTGGCAGGTTGAATGGGGTTTCCTTCTCTAACGAACCTGACACCGCACTTTTTTAAGACTTTCTTTGTAATGTCATCGGGGTCAACACTTGAACCACCCGTTAGAACCACAAACTCATACTTTGAAAACTGTTCAAATACCTGTGAAATCTCCCTTAAACTATCACCAACAATGGTGAACTCTTTAAGATTAACCCCAAAGGCTTCAAGTTTAGATCTTACAAGTGGCTCAAACCTATCTTGAACGAGCCCTCTTTTCACCTCACTTCCCGTAATGATAAGGGCAGCCTCCTTGATTTTGTACTCCTCAACCCATATAAGCGGCTTATCGGCAATCGAAAGAGCCCTCTCAAGAACCACTCTCTTACCTACAAGGGGGATAATCCTGAAGGCTGCCACCTGATACCCTTTTTTTACTGGAAAATTACCGTGTATAGTAGGGAAAGAGGCTATAGAGATTGAGTTGAGCTTCAAAACCCTTTTTCTATCCAGTTTAAATAGGCCATCAACCTTCGCCCTGAATGTTATCTTACCCTCTGAAGGTTTCTCATCGAACTCTATGTTTTTGCCAGCAAGTTTAGGCGCCAAAGCAACAGAAAAGTCATCCTCATGTATCTCATCCTCGTTCAGGATGAGCTTGTAGATATAGTTCTTCCCTATGCTTTTTAAAAGGGGTATATCTCTCTTTTCAATTACATGTCCCTTCTTAAAAAGAACTCCTTTATAACCGTCTTCTTTGGAAATCCTTGTAAAATCGTGGGGGATTTTCTCTCCGATGGCTTTCTCAATAGGGATTTTGATTTTTTTCACAGTATCTGGCTTAAAAACTGTTTCAATCTATCCGTTTTGGGGTTGTTGAAAATCTCATCAGGTGTTCCCATCTCAACAATCTTACCAGAATCCATATAAACTATTCTATCCGCAGCCTCTCTGGCAAACCCCATCTCGTGCGTTACAACAACCATGGTTATGCCCTCTTTGGCAAGCTGTTTCATAATATCCAAGATTCCGCCAACCATCTCAGGGTCTAATGCACTTGTTGCTTCGTCAAACAGCATTATCTTTGGATGCATGGCAAGGGCTCTCGCTATGGCAACACGCTGCTTCTGGCCTCCCGAGAGGTTTGTGGGGTACTCATCCTTCTTGTCGGCTATTCCCACCTTGGTCAGAAACTCCATAGCAATCCGCTCTGCCTCTTCCTTCTTCCTCTTTCTGACAAGAATCTGAGCAAGCATAACATTCTCAAGCACAGTCAGATGGGGAAACACATTGAAGTGCTGAAAAACCATTCCGATATCTGCCCTTATCTTCGTTAGATTTGTTTTCGGGTCTGTAACATCCACACCCTCAACTATGATTTTCCCTGAATCGACAGTTTCCAGCTGATTAATCGTTCTTAAAAAAGTGGTCTTTCCGCTTCCCGAAGCTCCAATTATTACAACAACCTCTCCCTTCTTGACATCCAAAGAAACATCCCTTAAAGCCTTAACACCATTTGGGAATGTCTTACTAACATTTTCCGCAACAATAATGTTCTCGCTACTATCACTCATCGCCAGCCAATCTCCTCTCTAAATACCTATCAAACAGCGAAAGACTGTATGTAACAATAAAATAGAGCGCCGCAACGGTGAACCACACCTCGAAGGGGCTAAATGTGGATGCAACAACCTCCCTACCAGCTTTGGTAAGCTCAGTAAGGGATATAATAGAAAGAAGGGATGAGTCTTTAATGAGTGAGATAAACTGTCCAGCAAGGGCAGGTAAAACCCTCTTAAAAGCCTGCGGAATAATTATGTACCTCATTATCTGAAAGTAGTTCATGCCAAGGGCAAGTGCCGCCTCTGTCTGGCCCCTCGGAATAGATTGTATTCCAGCCCTAATGATTTCCGCAATGTAAGCGCCCTCAAAAACAGCCAGCGCAAAAGCACCAGCAATAAATCGAGTCATACTGAACAGGGTGCCTATGAAGAAATAAACAATGAATATCTGGACAAGGAGTGGAGTTCCCCTGACAAGCTCAATGTAAACAGTTGATAGGTTTTTAAACAGGGGATTTTCGGAAATTCTCATTAAACCGGTAAACAGACCGATAATCAGAGCCATTACAATGGAAACCAACGAAACCTTGATGGTCATATAAAGACCAACAAGTAGTGGACCAGCCTTGTAGTGGGTGTTATAGCCAAGCTCATCACCCTCATTAACCACAGCACCTTTCTTCAAAATGGGATGCTCAACCTTGATGTGCAGGATTTTGTTCTTCTCTGTCTTCAGTATGAGCTCACCATCTTTATAACCCTCAACGATACCAGGGGCAGGTGCATCAATCTCATCCTCTGCCTTATATACAAGGTAGGAGGGCACAGCCCTCCAGTTCCATGAGTAGTTTATTCTCAGGCTTGCCTTGTAGATAAAAAAGCCAATACCGATAATGACTAAAACAAAAGCTATGTTCCAGAGAAGAGTGTGTTTTTTTCTTCTCATCTCTTATTGAACCTTCTTAATCCAATCTTTTACATTAACAAACCACTTTTTGTAGAGCCTGTCGTATGTGCCGTCATGTTTAATCTGTCTTAAGAAGTTGTTTAGCCAGTTCAAGAAATCTGGGTCCCCCTTGTTGATTGCCCATCCAAGTGGCTCATATGTAAACGGTTTATCCAGAAACACCAGCTTACCCTTTCCCTTTGTCTCATAGAAGATTGTGTTGTAAGGCTTATCATAAACAAACGCATCAGCTCTTCCCTGAACAACCTGCATAACTGCGTTCTCTTCGTCCTGGAACTCCTCAATTTTAGCCTTTGGCATAAATCTTTTGGCTGCAAAATCGCCCGTAGTTCCGAGCATAACGGTAATTGTGAATTTGGGTGAGTTTAAGTCTTTGTAGCTTTTTACCTTACCTGCCCACTTTTTGTTTAACAAGATGGTCTGACCAACAACAAAGTATGGATTTGCAAAGTTAACCTTCAGGTTTCTCTTCTGAGTGATTGTCATACCACTGATTATGATATCAAACTTACCCGTAATCAAAGAAGGAATAATACCATCCCAATCGGTGTTGATGAGTTTGAGCTTAACACCCATCGCCTTTGCCATAAGTTTTGCAATGTCAACATCAAAACCGATAATCCTTCCGGTTTTAGACCTCATCTCAAATGGCATGTAGCCTGCGTTCAGACCTACCCTCAAAACTCCCCTCTTCTCAATCTTGTAAAGGGTAGAGCTGTGCCAAAGGTTGATGTCTGCAGCCTTAACAGTAAATGAGCCAAGAAGCGCAAACGCAACCATGAAAACCAACAGTTTAAAATACCTCTTCATACCAAACCTCCTTAAAAAATTAGTAATATTTCCCTTCATCCAAAAGCTCACTGATAACCATCTGTGTTCCACATTTGGGACATTTGGGAATTTCCTCTTTTGGCATGTAAATAATCATTGTATAACCACAATTGGGGCATTTAACTTCCACAGGCTCAACTTTCTCACTCATGGCAACCCTCCCAATAATAAACAATAAACTTTCTTATTGCAAACTAAAATAACACAAAACCCACATAACTGGCCGTTAGCTTTGAACTATTTATACATAATATCGCCTTAGATTGGAAGGGAAAACTAAAAAGGAAAGAAAAAGGCACCACAGAGGGTGCCTTAAGGATTATTATTCTTCAACCTTAATAGACTCTGTTGGACAGGCCTCTGCAACCTCTTTAATCTCTTCCAAGGATGCTCCTTCAGGATTTACAACATGAGCCTTACCATCATCTCCCATCTGGAAAACCTCTGGCAACTCATCTACACAGGCTTCGCACCCAATGCAGCTATCTTCAATCCATACCTTAGCCATGAGAACACCTCCTAAAAATTCTCTTCCTTAAACTCGACCTTTTCTATTAAATTTAAAAAACCATGTCAAGCAAATTCAGTTTCAACCTATAAGCTCCTTAACCTTGCTTTTAAGCTCGGTTAAGTCTGGCGATTTTACGATGTAAGCATCAGCCACATAGGTGTAGAAATCGTCTTTGTAGTGCGAATACGCCGTGGACATAATAACAGGTGTTTTGGGCGATTTCTCTTTAATCTTGCTCAATACCTCAAGACCAGAAACACCCGGCATTGCAATATCCAAAATCACAAGGTCGGGTTTTTCTTTATCAAAAGCCTTAAGAGCCTCATCGCCGTTTGAGCATGAAACCACCTCATACCCCTCATCCTTAAACTCCTCTTCATATAAAACCCTTATTGCCTCTTCATCGTCAACAACCATGATTTTCTTCTTTTCCGCCATCTCTCTCCTCCACAAAATTCATTGGTAATTTAATAACACACTCAAGACCGCCAGGGACATTCCTGAAACTTATCTGCCCCTTGTGGTTTTCAATAATACTCTTAACAATAGATAGCCCAAGCCCCGTCCCATACGATTTGGTCGTGAAAAATGGCTCCGTAATCTTCTCAAGCTTATCCAAATCCTTTATACCGCCGCAGTTATCCCTAACCCTTATTACAAGGAAATTCCCTTTTCTTTTAACAGAAACCTCTATCTTTATCCTTTTTGAGCCACCCGCCTCTATGGAGTTTTTAAAAAGGTTCAAAAAAACCTGTTGCAACTGCTCCCTATCCGCCAGAATGCACAACTCCCCCCTATCCAGAGACACTGAAAAATCAACATTCTTGGAGAAGGCTGAAACCATCTCTATTGCGTTATCTATAACATCGGAAATATCCACCCTTCTTAAATCCATCGCTTCACTGAAACGGGAGTATCTGTTTATATCAATCACAAAGTTGTAAATCCGCTCAAGCTGAGACTTAATAATGTCATAATACCTAACTGCTCTTTCTTCATCCTTCAAATACTCCTCAAGCTTATTAAAAAGACCAAGAATCCCTACCAGTGCGTTTTTCATCTCGTGGGCAACAACCATCGCTGACTTACCAAGCTGATAGATTTTATCATCCTGAGTTGAGCAGCCCTCTTTATAACCAGACACCGCCCGCTCAAGGTTCTCAACAGACTTCACAAGCATGAGCTTATCAAGGACACAGCCAAACACATCAACAAACGGTTTAATACTTTCTACATCACAGTACGGGTGAAGGAGCATAAAACCTACCACCTCGCCCCTCGATTTAAAGGGAACAAGCAGTGCAGAGCCCTTAAAACCAAAACCATCAAACATGCTTTTAAGCTTATAGAAGGGCAAATCCTCCCTTTTGACCTCTTTTACGGTGCCATCTATAAACAGTTTTACAAAAGAGCGGATTATATCGTTGCAGGATGAGCCAAACGAGCGAGCATCCCTGTTAAATTTGGAATCAAAAAGGAGTTTCGTATCAAAGCCCTCAAAGTCATCCTTTACAATAACCTCCACATCCTCTTTTGTAATTCCAGCCTTTATATCAAAACATTGCTTTCTTCTTCTATATTTGAAAAAAATCAACCGCTCAGCATTGCAGGCAAGAAGAAAAAACGGCAATCCCCTCAAATATAGCGTCAAAAGGTCATTCTGGGAGTTTACAATGTTAATAAACCTATCGAGACTATATCTCTTGCCCATAAATCTGCGTCCCTACTCCGCTTAAGGTAAATATCTCCTCAAGTAATGAGTGCTTCCGTGTTCCATTGATAATATGAACCTTTTTAACACCTGAAAGTATCGCCTCTTTCGCAGACAGAATCTTTGGTATCATACCACCTGTAATGGTTTCGTTGTTAATCAGTCTATCCACATCCTCAACCCTGATTGAGGAGATAAGTTTTCTTTCCCTGTCCATCACACCGTCTGTGTCCGTTAAAAATATAAGCTTCTCAGCCTTCAGGCTCACCGCTATGGCAGAAGCCACACTGTCTGCATTGATGTTATACCTTTTGCCACCCTCATCAACCCCGATGGGAGCAACAACGGGTATGTAGCCATCCTTTGATAGGTGCATGAGAATATCTGGATTTACCTCATCCACATCACCAACAAGACCCAGATCCATATCTTTCACAAGCTTCTTTTTAGCCTTGATAATGTGTGCATCCACACCGCTTATACCAACAGCCTTTCCACCGCTTTTGTTTATCTGCAAAACAATCTCTTTGTTTACCTTTCCAGCAAGCACCATCACGACAACTTCCATTGTGCTCTCATCTGTTATCCTCAAACCCTGATAAAATTTGCTCTCGATGTTCAACTTTTTCAAGGTATCACCAATCTCAGGACCCCCGCCATGGACTATAATTGGGTTTATGCCAACATACTTAAGCAGAGAGACATCCTTTGAGAACACCTCTCTCAAAGCCCCATCAAGCATGGCACTGCCACCATACTTTATCACCATGATTTTTGAGTAAAACTTCTTTATGAAGGGCAGAACCTCAACCAGACAGTCGCCTTTATCATACATATCAAACTCCCTTTGCTTTTTAGATTTTAACAGATTGGCTTATGAAAATCAAAAATAGGTTCTATTGGATTTTTCCTTGAGCTCTTAATCAGAGGTATTATTTTTAAAAGCGAGGATTAATACCCATATTCCGCCCTTATCCTCTCTGCAGCCTTTGCATCTAACAGCTCAACATCAATTAAGAATTTATTTCCTTTAATTTTTATGTAATTAGGACCATCATAATTCTTTCTTTCTTCTTCTGTACTTTTCTTATTCTCTAAATAGTCCAGCAGTATACCTGCTTTTCCATCAAAGTTTTCCATCATAGCAATATCCTGTGATGTTCCAAAGACATCTATGGATGCATGGTTGTTCTCTATTCCTACCGGGGTAAACATATTGGTCATTCTTATCCATTTATGGTTCTTTAATTGAAGATATGTTTGATCGTAGAAGAAT
>WFQQ01000082.1 GCA_015486965.1 Desulfurellaceae bacterium | reverse complement strand
TTTGGCAAATAAGGGAAAGGTGAATAGAGAAGTGGTTAGGGTTTTAGAAAAGACAGAGATAGATATTTTTTAATCCAGGAATGCAAAATATCCAAGTATAATATATCAACTGATATATTATACTTGACAATCACATTAATTGATATATTATTAGAGGTGTGGGATGCTTGAAGTATTCCTGGAAGTTTTTAAAAAAGCTTGCGAAAAAGGATGCTTTGATTTTGTCCCCAGAGATAAAAACATGGACTTGTTAGGCAGTTTAGGTCTTACAAAAACGCAAGCTATAGAAGGGCTATGCAGAAAATTATCAGCAAAACACTGCATCGGCGGGCCAGAGAAAGATAGAGATGAAGTAAGAGGCGGAGAGGTTTGGATGTTTAAGCTTAACCTCTGGGAGATAGAGGTATATGTCAAGCTCAAGGTATTTACCTCTAATGGAAAATACTGCATAAAGTGTATAAGTTTTCATGCTTAAGGAGGATGTAATGAAGCTGATTTGCCCGGTTTGCGAGAAAGAAGTTGAAGTAGAACCGGCAAATACTGTAAGAAAAGTCAACGTAAGGGGTGAAATTTTTGAAGTTCCCGTAAAACTCTACAGGTGTCTGGAATGTGGCTACGACCAGATAGAAGACCACGAAGATCCTCAAGATGAGATAGATATAGCCTTTAGAGAATACAGAAAAAAACACAATATGCTCCAGCCAGAAGAAATAAAATCCATAAGAAAAAAATACGGATTAACACAGCAGGAACTTGCCAAAATTTTGGGCATAAGCCCTGCCACATTAAGCAGGTATGAAAACGGCGGACTGCAGGAAATTGCTCATGACAGACTTTTGCAGTTTATAGCAGAGCCTAAAAATATGTATACGTTAGTAGAGAAAAACAAAAATCTACTGTCCGAAGACAGAATAAAAGAACTAAAAAACAAGATACTTGAAGTAATGGAAAACACAGATAGATACGAATCTCTCGAAAGAAAACATAATGCCTCAAGCGAGAAATACCGCGGCAATAAAGCTTTCTCCTTCGACTTTTTCGAGAAAGTTGTTCTGTATGTAATTAACAAAGTAGAAGCGCTGGGCAATGTGGTTACAAAAACAAAACTTAACAAACTCATGTTTTACATAGATTTTTTGTCTTATAAGGAACTGGGGCATTCCATTACCGGCGCGGTTTATGTGAAACTGCCGTACGGCCCAGTTCCGGATGGATTCCAAACGGCATTAGAACTAATGGAAGAAAATGGATCAATAAATATTGCTGAAATTTATCCTCAGGAAGGGGACGCCGTAACTTACATAATACACTCTTCAAAGCCTGTCTACGACATAAACTTAAACGAAGCAGAGAAAAAAATCATTGATTCTGTCGTTGCCAATCTTGGCACAAAAAAGGCGTCAGAGCTTTCTAAAATATCTCATGAAGAATTAGCCTATATACAAACACAGGAAAAGAGAAAAATTGACTACGGTTTGGCGGAATTTTTGAAAATGAGACTCTCTGATTAAGCAGACTCTTCCTCTATAATCTGGTGCAAAACGCTTTTTATGAAGGTCTGGTATCTTAAGCCCCTTTTAGCTGCTATTTTCTTGATTTTCTCAAGGTCTTTTGATGATATTCTCAGGATTATGGTTTTGTCCTGTTTGTCTATGTAATCCTGAGCAGCTTTTTTGAGCCTTTCTATGTTTTCTCTGTCGTTCTTTATCGCTTCTACATCCAAGTTCTTCAAAGACTCAATTAGCTCTTTTTCTTCTTTCATATTTTTCATCTCATCCAATTTTCCACCCTTAAATTCTCAATCCTTCCAAATTCCCTCTCATTATTGGTCACAAGAACGGCATCTAAAGATATTGCATGGGCTGCAATTTGGAGATCATAAGCTCCTATGATATTACCTCTTCTTTCAAGTTCGGCTCTGATTTTTCCATAAATTTCGGCTGCTTTTGTATCAAAATTGTAGATGGTAAAGTTTTCTATAAAGCCTTTTATGAGATTAATTAGCCTCTCACTGTTTTTCTTGTAAGCACCGTAGAACAGTTCTGAAACAACAACAGATGAAAGGGCTAACTCGTGCTCTCGTTCCATTTCTTTAAGTTTCACTTTTATTCTTTCCGGTGTATTTCTGATTATGTAGCTGCAGATGTTGGTGTCAAGCATATAGATCATCTAAAACAACTCCCTTTCTTGAGGTAGAGGTTGGTTCCTTTCCTTTAAAAACTCACTGGTAATATCTTTAGACTCTCTAAGCCTATCAAATAACTCATCCCATTTATTATCTGGTGGAATTAATACTATACGATTACCCTCCCTTTTTATGTACACAGTATCGCAATTTAATCTGAACTCTTTCGGTAGTCTAACCGCATAGGAGTTGCCACTTTTAAATACCTTTGTTTTGCGCATATTTACCCCCTTACTGAGTATCTATTAACAGTATATACACAAAAACTAAAACTGTAAAGGAAAAACAAGCCGCAAAACAGGTTTTCTATTACAGAAAACGCACGAGCAAAATAAAATTCTCTCTGTTTCCATCTTCAAAATCAAGTTCGAAACAGTTTTTCCACCGCCTCTCTCTTGGCATCCGGTATTAAATGGGCATATCTTTCCGTCATTGCAAGGCTTTTATGACCCATTAGC
>WFQQ01000081.1 GCA_015486965.1 Desulfurellaceae bacterium | reverse complement strand
TGCTTCTCTAACAACTCTCTAATCTTTCTTAATTCTTTTTTGATGGAGAACACTGCGAAGGGTAGGTATATCCATGAGATAAATGCAATGATAAATAGAATAATGAGGATGGAGCTTATAACTATGGAGAGTGTGTTGTTAAGAGATTTCTCAATGACTTCTATCACCTTTTTTCACCAATAACAACAACAAATCCACCTTCACCGTAGCCCTTAGAAAAGTCTTGGGGCTCTTTGATGTCGTCTATTGAGTTTGCGAACAGTGTTTGATAGGTCTCTTTTACATCGAAGCTTTTGCTTTTAAGCATACTGTGCAGCTCTTCTGTTGAGAAGAAATTTACATTCCTGTAAAACTCACCCCTCTCTTTTTTCTTTAAATATTCAAGTCCTATAGGTGTTTCCCTATCAACTATAGCTACCGCTACTTTTCCTTCTCTTTTTAATACCCGATATGCCTCTTCCAAAGTTTTTTCTGGGTCATTTACAAAACATATTGTTACAGCAATTAGAACAAGGTCAAACTGCTCATCCCTGAAAGGTAGGTTTTCTGCAAATCCTGGATATACTTTAATGCCCCTTGCTCGAGCGATTTCAGCCATCTTTTCCGATGGCTCAACCCCTTCTTTAATGCCAAGGGGATATGCAAACCTACCGCTTCCAACACCTATCTCTAAAGCTCTATCAAAAGGCGGTAGCACGCTTTTTAGCATATTCAATTCACTTTCATACACTGCTTTGTAGTTCTCAAACCATTTTTCGTATCGTTCTCTGTTTTTCTCAAATACATCTATATTTTTTCTCAATGTTAAAAAATAGTCTATGGCTTCATATATCTCTTTTAACTCCACTATTAAGCTTTTTATACCAAGTTCACCTGTTAATTTTTCCCGTGATTTTTTCCCCATGTTTTTTGCTATAAAAAGCTCAACACCCTTCAATAGCTCCACAACTAAAGAAGGGTTATCGTGGTGTTTGTCTTTTGAATACGGGTTTTCTATCTGTTTTAATAACTTGCCATCTTTATCGAAAATTGTATATATGGGGGATACACCAAAATGCCCGCTCCATAGCGACCTGCCATCTCTGTCTGTGGCTACAGCTATCAAACCTTGCATTTAAGACTCCTTTTCTGTCTTTATATTAAACTTGAAAAACAAAAGCAAGTGGGAGCTATTCGAGGCTGTTGTTTGGTGAGGCGTTTTCTGCAACAACTATAGATTCAAACTTCTTATCGTAAGCCACGAGGTTGTTCGCCGTGATTATTCTTTGTATTAGGTGTATATAGTGGTTTCTTTTTGTTGAGTAAAGGGTTAAAAATTCAGCAAGCTTATACGGATTCGGGAAATCTCCCATTCTATACCTTGCAAGTCTAAATCTTCTATATGCTCTGCTCCTGTCAAGATTCAAGACATACTCAACAGTCGCACTGTATAGACTTTTGAATCTCATAACTATCTTTCCAGGTTTTGGGTGTTTTCTGTGGATTCCATAAATATTGTTGTATTGAATGGCAAAACGGGATTTACCCCATCCAGACTCTATGCCAGCCTGTGCTATGAGAAGGCTTACAGGGACTCCACCTGACTTTATCAAAAGCTCTTTTAATGTGTGGCATTTGTACTTTTTAAGTCCGTAGTTGAGAATTTCCCTGTCAACTCTGCTCAAAACTTCACCTTTTTTTATTTTCTCTGCTATCTTTTCAAACATTCGATGCTCGTTTCTGAACTGTTTATTGACAAGGATTGCGATAGGTAGAAGGGCTTTAATAAAGAGTTTTTTCCTCTCTTTTGCTCTTAGGTGAGAGAAATCCTTAGGGAAGCTTTTGAGCAGGTATGGTTCAACTTGAAGCGGGTATTGATTTATGTATTTGTAGAGTGAAAGCCTCTCTTTAAGCTCGTGCACATTTTTTACACTGTAGAGTATCACACCGTTCTTGTTTACATAGTAGCCACGCTCTTTGCCAAATACCAAAAGGGCAATGCCAAAAATAAACGCTATGGCAAATAGAACTATAAAAATTACACCAGATAAATTCGTTTTGGGTTTTAAAACAAGCCTTTTCTCTCTCATGCCGCTTGTAATATATATCTAAAATTGCAGAAGTCAAGTAAAATGGCTTAAAAACAGGAAAAAGTAAAAGTATGCTTAATTAAACTCATTGAATTAGTTAATTTTGTTGAATGTCGAGCTTGAACTGTGTAAAAATGTAGCTATGAAAGTTGTGTGGGAAAAGGTTATAAATACCATTGATTTAGTTGTCTCTCCAAGGCCTGTCTGGAAGTGTAAAATGTGTTCAATGTACGGAAAAAGGCTTTCCTGTCCGCCATTTGTTCCTTCATGGAGTGAAACAAAAGAGTGGGTTCGCTCATACAGAGAGGCTCTGTTGTATAAGTTCTCAATCGACATGGGAAGGTTTGAAGATGAAAAAAGGAGTGTAATAAAATTTCTGCTTGAGAGAGAACGGTTATTTTTCAAGGATTACCCGTTTGCCCATGCACTGTTTCCCGGCTCCTGCAATCTCTGCTCAAGCTGTCCTGTTGAGGAGGGAAGAGATTGTCTTAAGCCCCAGTCGGTTAGACCATCTGTTGATGCTTTGGGGATCGAGATAATCAGTGTTGCAGACATAGACTTTTCTGAAAGTGTTTTGTACGCTCTGCTCTTTTTAGGGTGAGTGAACAGGGTTCTTGGTGATTTTCTATTATCTCACGCCCTTAAGTCTATATGCCCCTCTCTCTGCTTAGCCCTCTTTTTTTGTTCCTCTTTGTCTTTGGCAATTGTGTTGTGTGGAGTGTTTTCACTCTCTTCAACCTTAGTTGTTTTCTCCTCTTTCTCTTTTGTCTCTATAAGGTTTTTAAACCCTTCTGCTTGGGCAGCTTGAGCAAGGGGATTCTGGTTGAGCTGGCTCTGGGCTGTAGCATTCAGGATAACATTTTGAATGTCTATAGGCCCCACCATAACTACTCTCCAAATAAAATTTTAGAGATAAACATATATCCCTCATCTACAAAAACCCCTTTCTTACAAGAGCTCTCACTGTATTTATCGGACTTTTTTTCTGTTTTTGAAGTCCAAACAGCGAATGGCACAGGCTCCGCCGTATGTGTTTTGATTTTTATCGGTGTTGGATGGTCTGGCAGGACAGCTATTTTTAACTTATCTGGCAGTTCTTCTGAAAATTTAATAACCTCTCCCACAACTTTTTTGTCAAAGAGCTCGATTGCCTCTATCTTTTTATTGACATCGCCCATATGTCCCGTTTCGTCGGTTGCCTCCACATGGAGATACACAAAATCTCCACCGTCTTTTAGAAACCCATAAGCGGCATCAACTTTACCGGAGAAGTTTGTATCTAAAAAACCAGTAAGACCTTCTATTTTTGGTATATGCAAGCCACCAAGCTTTCCAAGTCCAACCATTAAATCCACAGCGCTAATCATACAGCCCATTTTGTTGAATTTTTCTTTAAAACTCGGCATTGAGGGAGCCTTTCCCTCACCCCAGAGCCAGATGGCGTTTGCATCTTTCCAAATAGTGTTATCCTTTAGAAGCTTTCTTGCCCTGTTCATTATCTCCTTTAACAGTTGGCTTGCACCTCCCTTTGGTAGATACGGTTCTATTTGTTTATCCGAGATATCGTGGGGCGGAGTCGTGTTATCCGTTTTCCCATCTCTCCAAATCATTAGATTTCTATAGCTAACGCCAGGGTAGAACTCTATGCCTTCAAAATCTAAATTTTCATTCAAAATTTTTATAAGTTCCCTTGCCTTTTCGGTTGGTATGTGTCCAGCGGAAAAGTCTTTCATTATACCATCTTCAATGTTAACAAAATTACACCTATACGCTACATCTTCAGGTTTTAGCTCTATGTTTTGGCTCACTGCCTCAAGGGGAGCCCTTCCTGTGTAGTATTTTTTTGGGTTATAACCTAAAACAGACATATTTGCGACATCACTTCCCGGGTGCATCCCATCGGGCACTGTTTTTACCATGCCTTTGGTGCCACCTGCTATTATGTCCATATTTGGTGTGCTGGCGTATTCGAGTGGTGTTTTACCTCCAAGCTCATCAATAGACCAATCTGCCATTCCATCTCCAAGGAGAATTATGTATTTCATTTTTTACCCCTCTATAATTTTAATATATATTTTTCTGTTTCTTGGTCCGTCAAATTCCATGAAGAATATACCCTGCCACCTTCCAAGAGCGAGCTCTCCATCCTCTATGGGAACCGTTATGCTGCTTCCCGTTAATATTACCTGTATATGGGCGTCTGCATTACCCTCTAAATGTTTGTACTTGTTTGAATATGGTATAAGCCTCATATATTCGTTTAAAACATCCTCCATAACAGCAGGGTCAAATGCTTCGTTAATGGTTATTCCTGCTGTTGTATGGGGCACATAAACAACAACTATGCCAGACTTTATCCCTTTAACATGTTTTGCAACAATACTCGTAATTTCTACCGCTTCCTTTCTTATGTTTGTTTTTATCCTTTCTACTATCATATTAGCCCCCTTTAAGTTTATTGTATGTATTAACCGTTGTCAAATTTACAACTTGAATTATACCAAATTATATGGTATTTAACCACTCAATGAGCAAGGTTTCGATTAAGGGGAAGAATTTCCTTGGATTTGAGATAGAGGTGAACGATAACGACTTCGAAGTGATTAAAAGAGAGCTTGAAAGTCTTCTCGCAGTCTCTTCCAAATATATGAAGAACGCTATTATTACACTGAAACTCAATGATAGGAATAAGGTTTTAGCAGATAGGATTGTTGAATTTCTGAAGGAGAAAGAGATCTTTGTAAATGCCGTAGTTGTTGAGGATAAAAGGGGCTTAAAGACACAGCTTCCTGTAATTGAGCTTGGCGATTTGCATCTGCTTAACGAACAAAACGAGAGGGAAGTCTCAACATTTAAGGGGAATTTAAGGAGTGGGCAGTCTATCAGGGCAACGGGGGATTTGGTTGTTGTAGGAAATGTAAACTCAAACTCTTATATCTACGCAACGGGAAATATATTTGTTCTTGGAAAGTTGTACGGTGTTCCCCATGCAGGTTATGGTGGCAACAATGAGGCAATTGTATTTGCCTTTGATTTGAACCCTCCTCAGCTCAGAATAGGCGATTTTATAACGAGATCTCCTGAGGAGAATGTACTGCTTAAGAAGAGGGAGAGTGTTGTTCCAGAGGTTGCTTTTGTTGATGGAGATGCAATAGTGATTATGAGCTACGATGAATGGTTAAAATCGTGATGGGAGTGGGGTTATGTCTGGAAAGGTTTTAACGATAACCTCCGGTAAGGGAGGGGTTGGTAAGTCCACGACCACTGCAAATCTTGCACTTGGTCTGGCTTTGGCAGGAAAAAAGGTGGTTGCTGTCGATCTTGACATTGGCTTGAGAAACCTTGATATGATTTTGGGACTTGAAAACAGAATTGTCTATGATGTGGTAAATGTTGTTGAGAAGGTGTGCAGGATAAAGCAGGCTTTGATTAAAGATAAAAGAACCGACAACCTATTCCTCATTGCTGCAGCACAGACGAGGGATAAATCAGCCGTAAAACCAGAGCAGGTTATTGAGCTTACAAACGAGTTAAGAAAGGATTTCGATTTTATTATTCTTGACTCTCCTGCTGGTATTGAAGGAGGCTTTAGAAACGCCATGCTACCTGCAGATGAGGTCATCATAGTTACAACGCCCGAAATCTCATCTGTCAGGGATGCAGATAGGGTTATTGGTATCCTTGAAGCCAATGACAAAAAAGAGATGAGCTTGATTATCAACAGAGTCAACCCAGTTTTGGTCAGAAAGGGAGATATGATGAGCAAGGACGATGTTCTGCAGGTTTTGAGCATACCACTTATTGGTTTTGTCCCTGAGGATGAGAATATAGTTAGCTATACGAACATAGGTGAGCCTTCAATTTTACATCCCGAATCACCCTCAGGAAAGGCTTACAAGAACATAACCCAGAGGATTTTGGGAAAGGATGTTCCGTTTATGGAGATTGTTGAAAAGAAAAAGGGAATAATCGAAGCAATAATAAGCTTTTTTAAGGAATAGTAGCCATGTTTCTCGATTTTTTTAAAAAGAAAAAGAAGAGCTCAGCTCAGAGAGCTAAAGAGAGACTTCAGATTATACTGGCTCACGAGCGAGCCACAAATAAAGCGCCCTTTCTTGATGACCTGAGGAAGGATTTAATAAAAGTTGTTGCAAAGTATGTTGATATAGACCCAGAATCGATAGATGTGACGCTTCAGAAGGATAACTCCATAGAGGTCTTAGAAATAAACATACCCATTAAGTAAGCTTGGATTTCAGCTGTATTGCTATGCCTGTTAGTATAAAGAACAATCCTAAAATAGAGTAGGTTTCAATTCTTTCTTTCAGAATCACAGATATAAAAATTAAAGAGATGGCGGGCGTCAAGTAAACTATGTTGGATACGACTGCCGCTTTTGTGCTTTTCAATGCTTTAAACCAGAAAATATAGGATATTCCGTTTATAAAAGCTCCGTTTATCAGTAGCCATAATAGTGAGTTTGCTGTTATTGAATCTATGTGTACATACCTGATTGTTATTAAGCTGAAGAGGGTAGCGGATAGGAAGTATATAAAGACAGACGCAACCTGGTCGTAGTGCACTTTTTTGCCGAGAACCGAGAAGAGGGCAAAGCAGAGGGATGCAAGAAGGGCAAGCAGGTCTCCCTTTACGCTTGTGAACCTTATATGTGCAGGGTTGCCTTTGGTTAATATAATAATAACCCCGAAAAAACTTATCGATATGGAGATTAGTTTGGCTGGGGTTAGTCGCTCTTTAAGAATTGGTGCGCTTAAAAGAACAATGAGTATGGGCCATGTATAATTTATTATGAACACCTCCTGGGCAAGGGAGAGAGAAAATGCTTTGTAGAGGACGATATAGAACAGGAAGCTACCCAGAAAACCGAGGAAAGATAGGATAAGATAATCCTTTGGTGAGTATGTTTTAAGGATTTTTACCTTTTTGGATAAAGTTAGGTAGAGGAATAGTACAACCGTTGAGATGGCGTTTGAGAAAAGTAGCATTGCATAGTTGTTCATATCTTTTAGAATCTCTTTTGAGGCAACGGGTATAAACGCCCAGCTCAAAACAGAGATAAGGGTGTAGAGAACAGCTTTAATCATCTAACGGTTTTGCTTCGTCAACAAGTAGAATTGGTATATC
>WFQQ01000080.1 GCA_015486965.1 Desulfurellaceae bacterium | reverse complement strand
AGCATATAGCCCTTTTCTACCGTTTGTATAACGGTGTTTTTAGGAAGCTCATCAGACTCCTGAGTCATCAGTGCGTCGTGTAGATTTGGATCGAAACTCTCCTCTTTAGGGTTAATCTCTTCAACCCCGTGTTTTTTTAACATATCCTTGAAAGACTTAATAGAAAGCTCGATCCCTTCTATAATGGCATCTTTATGCTTATAAGCCATCTCAATGGCTTTTTCTAAGTTGTCCAGAATAACCAAGAACTCTTTTATAATAGACCTCTTCGCTGCCTCTTTTGCCTCTTCTATCTCCTTTGAGACCCTTTTTCTGTAGTTATCGAACTCGGCAAGAAGCCTCAAATAGTCGTTTTTTAGTTTTTCATACTCTTCCTCAAGATTTGTGTTTTTAGCTTTCTGCTCTTCGTTTTCTTGAGCCTTTTTCTTTTTGTTCTTTTGTTTATCCTCGTTGTTTATCTTTATTTCTACACCCTCGTTCTGTCTTTCCTTCTCAGACATTTTTAACCCCCTGATTGATGATATCGTTAATTTTTTTCTTTGCGGACTCAATGATGTTAAGCATCTCTGGGTAGTCCATATTTATAGGACCCATGATGCCTACAACACCAATGTTTACATCTCTGTATTTGTAGCTTGAAGAGATGAAACCAAGCTCCTTTATATCCCCCAAAGGTAGTTCATCTCCAATTAAAATTATCCTGTCGCTGTTGATTACATTTCTAATTAGTTCAAGCAAAGTTTTTCTGTCTTCAAGGGTTTTGATTAGTTTCTTGAGCTTTTCTAAGTCGTCCTTGAGTTGTGGATATTTAAAGATATTTTCAAGTCCATCCACCATGACTTTGGGTTTCTTTGCCTCTTCGATGAGTTTGTATATCAACAGTTCACAGAGCTCTTTTTTATCTACAATATAACTTTCGAGTTCCTCTCCAATCTCTTCCAAAGTTTTTCCTGAGTATTCGTTTGTTATATATTCCGAGAACTCCTTTAACTCTTTTTCATTGAGATTTTTCTCTGAAGAAACAATTTTTGTTTCCATTATGTTGCCATCTGAAAGCAAGATGGTTAAAATTTTTCCCTCTCCTATCTTTATGAACTGGATACTCTTAATCTTTGTTTTTGAAAAATCTGGCAAGCTAAGCATGCTTACCTGTTCGCTCAAATTCGCCATTGTATCGAGAATCCTGTTCATTTTTTCGTCAAATGTTGTGAGTGCGTCCATAAGTGGTATATTTTCAAACTCCCTTCTCGTCTTTGGACTGAAATTGGAGAGAATCATGTCTAAATAGAACTTTATACCCTTTGGGGTAGGAATCTTGCCACCCGAAGCGTGTGTGTGAGTTAAATAACCCCCTTCCTCTAAATCTAACATTACATTTCTCATGGTAGCGGGTGAAAAGTCTAAGTTGTACCTTTTTGTAAGAATCCTCGACCCCGCTGGTTGCTTGTTCTTTATATAGTTATCAACTATTACGCTCAAAACCAAAACTTTCCTCTCGTCCAGGTTCATTAGCACTCACCTCAAATGTCTGCTAACAAAATAGTCATTTTTCTCCAATTGTCAAGTGTTAGGTTAAATAAATTTTGTGAACTCTTACCGTTCCTCTCTGATAAACTTCAATATCTTTGGAAGAACCTCTTTGTAGGAAAGCTCCCTGTAGCAAGCAAGGTTATATGAACATTTCTCTGGATTGTTGCACGGCTGGCAATCCAAACCTTTATAGATTAAGAGGATATTGTTGCGGTCTGGAAACCATCCACCTGTGGGACCACATATAACCACAGTTTTAATTCCTTGGCTAACTGCAACATGGGATGGAAAGGAGTCGTTTCCAAGGCTAAATTTTGATAGTTTTATTAATGCTGCAAACTCTTTTATTGGAAAGGGTTTTTCTATTATATGGTGATTTTCTATGTATTTTGCTGTTTCAAGAGCCACTTTTTTTTCACCACTTCCACCGTATGTTATCACAGCCGTTAGGTTTAGTTTTTTTGAGAGTTCTTCTGAAAGCTTACCAAACTCTTCTGGATGCCACATTTTCCACTGTTTTCTCGCAGTGGGTGATACAACAAAGTAACTTTTGATGCCATGGCTTTCTAAATATTTTTTAACTCTTTCCTTAGTTGATTTATCAAAATAAAGGGTTGGTAAGATTTTTTTTGGCTTGTGTATTCCCAGTGCTTTTAGTAGATCGAGTCTCTCAAAAGCTGTATAGCCCTTGGTCTCTTGCTTAATCAGTTTATTGTAAGGAAAATTGTTTCCCCTCTTATAAAACGCAGCTTTTAATTTAGCCTTTGAAAGAAGAGTTATCCTTTTGGATCTCCCTGTACGCTGAACATCTAAAATTGCGTCGAATCTCTCTTTCCTGACTTTATAAATCATCTCTAATTCATGTTTGAGTCCCTTTTTTAATGACAGCACTTTATCGATAAATGGATTTTCCGATACTATGTCTTGAGCTTGAACTGATGTTAGAAAATATACACTCCAATCGGGATGAAACAGCTTAATATTTTGAGCCAATGGCGTTGACAGGAGGACATCGCCGAGCTGTCTTAGTTGGATAATTAGGATTTTCATCAAGCTCTAATTATATGGGTACAGCTTGAATTGTAAAGCCAATAAGTGTATAAAATAGTTG
>WFQQ01000079.1 GCA_015486965.1 Desulfurellaceae bacterium | reverse complement strand
CTGCTTCAGAAAAGAAACCTGAAAACTTTGAGCAACTACTCAGTATAAGGGGCGTGGGTGAAAAAACGGTTAGAGCTTTGGCGCTGGTAAGTGAACTTATCTATTCAGCTCCTGCTTCAATAGAAGACCCTGCACGCTTCTCATTTGCTCACGGTGGAAAAGACGGACATCCATTTCCAGTGGATAGAATCGTTTACAACAACACTATTGAGACATTGAAAGAGATAATAAGCAAAGCTAAGGTGGGAGAAACTGACAAAAGCAGAATGTTTAAAAGATTGTCTAAACTCACTTTAACTTAACAATTAATTTTTAATCTGGAATTTTTCCAAAAAAGTTGATAAAAATGTAAGAAAAATTACTTAAAGGAGGTTCGGTATGCGAAAGTTTCTAAGCTTGATTATTGCCTTTTTTGTTCTCGTCTCTCTTATTGGTGGCAAAGCCTTTGCCATATCTTCGAAAAACTACATCATAATAGGAACCACAGACAAGATCTCCTCGCTTGACCCAGCAAAGGGCTACGACTATCTTTCGTGCAACATTTTGCAAAATATCATGGAAGGACTTGTAAAGTATATTCCCGGAACAACAAAGATAGTCCCAGGACTTGCCAAAAGCTGGAAAATCTCCAAAGACGGCCTTGTTTACACATTCTACCTAAAGAAAGGGCTTAAATTCTCAAACGGAGACCCAATAAACGCCAAAGTTTTCAAATTCTCCATCGACAGGGTTATTAAACTGAAACAAGATCCATCTTTTTTGCTTTCAGATGTCGTCAAGAAGGTAGAGGTTGTAAACGACACAGAGTTCAAAATCTACCTAAAATACCCATTTGCACCATTTATAAATATCCTCGCCTTCACAGTATCATATCCAGTTGATCCGAAGGTTTACTCAAAAGACAAGGTTTACAACGGTATACCGGTTGCAAGCGGTCCATATATGGTCAAAAAATGGGTCAGGGGACAGCAGATAGAGCTTGTGAGAAACCTCTATTACTCAGGCAAAAAGGCAAAAACACCCATAATACTTGTTAAGCTATACAGAAACGCAAATACACTGTATATCGCCCTACTAAACGGTGAGATAGATGTTGCATACAGGACACTCCTGCCCCAACAGTTTGCAAAGATTCAGAAAAACAAGCACTTTATCTCAATGGTAGGACCAAGCCCGTTTATCAGGGAGATAGTTTTCAATGTAAAGTATAAACCTTTTACAAACAGAAAGATAAGAGAGGCTATAGCCTACGCCGTTGACAGAAAACAGATCGTTAAGGATGTGTTTAACAATCAGGTAACACCACTTTACACACTGATTCCAAAGGGCATGTGGGGACACAAACCTGTTATGCCGCACCACAACATAAAAAAGGCAGTGGAAATTTTAAAATCCCTCGGTTATTCAAAGAGTAATCCTTTAAAGATAACACTCTGGTATAGTCCGAGCCACTACGGTTCCACCGAGGCTGCACTTGCCCTAACCATTAAAAACCAGCTTGAAAAAACCGGACTCATCAAGTGCCAGCTGAAATCTGCTGAGTGGGCTACCTATGTTGATTACTGGAACAAAGGCGTTATGGGTATGTTCCTTCTCGGATGGTATCCAGACTACTTCGATCCAGATGATTACATGTGGCCATTCTTGGCAAGCTCTGCAAGCAACGGTATGGGGAGCTTCTACTCAAACAAAAAGGTGGATGAGCTTTTACTTAAAGCGAGAAAGGTTGTAAACAAAAAAGAGAGGGCAAAAATCTACTATCAGGTTCAACAGATTATGGCAAAAGATGTTCCGTATGTGCCTCTTTTCCAGGGCAAACAGAGAGTCGTTGCAAAGCCCAATATAAAGGGTCTCCTGCTTGATCCCGTCCAGATTTTTAGATACTATCTGCTTTACAAAAAATAGGAGGGAGCTCATCCCTCCTCACCCTTTAGGAGGATTCAATGAAATCCTATATCTTGACGAGGATTGGCTTGTCCATCCCCATGATTCTAATAATTCTGACTATCGTTTTCTTTGTCCTCAGAGTTCTTCCAGGTAATCCTGTTCTTGCCATGCTTGGACCCAAAGCTCCACCTTCGGTTGTTAAAGCCATGGAACATCAGATGGGGCTGGATAAACCAATCTTAGTCCAGTATGTGGACTATTTAAAAAACATTGCTAAGGGCGATTTTGGACACTCCACAGTCACAGGCATGCCAGTCTTAAAGGAGCTTATGCAGAAATTCCCTGCTACTTTGGAGCTGACCATATTCTCAATGGTTGTAGCCGTATTTATAGGTATATTTTACGGAACCATTGCCGCTTACAAACTGGGTAGCCCTATAGATATATCAGCACGCATATACTCAATATTCGTTTACTCTTTTCCGGTATTCTGGTTTGGCTTGATGCTACAGCTCATTTTCGGTGTGTGGTTGCACTGGCTTCCAGTATCTGGTGAATCCTCTCCATTTATGACTCCAGACCCCATACACACAGGAATCTATATTTTGGATGCCATAATAAATGGACAGTGGGATGTTCTTAAAGACTCACTGGAACATCTAATTTTACCCTCACTTACACTTGGTATTGTCATCTCAAGCATATTTGTGAGAATGGTAAGGGCAAATGTGGTACTCACCCTATCCCAACAGTTTGTGGTTGCAGCCCGAGCAAGGGGCGTAAAGGAGAAAACCGTCCTGTTCAAACACGCCCTAAAAAACGCACTACCCCCAATTTTAACGATTATGGGCCTACAGTTTGCCCTGCTCCTCGGTGGTGCTGTTTTAACCGAGGTCACCTTTTCATGGCCGGGGATAGGAAGCTACCTTGTTAACAGAATCCACTCAAGAGATTTTGCAGCTATACAGGGAACAATAGTGTTCTTTGCGATATTCGTAGCAATAATTAGCATACTTGTTGATGTCATAAATGCATGGATAAACCCCCGAGTGAGGTATTAAGAGATGGTGGAAAACTCAAACCAGATGCTCTCATCCAGGCTCTCATCGTTCATAAGGGAAATGCTTGGTGACTCTTCGGGCATTATGGCATTGGCAGGATTAACAATACTTATAATCTTTATACTAATGGCTCTGTTTGCACCCATAATTGCGCCATACAGTCCCGTACAGCCAAGCGGAAACCCACTATCCCCGCCAAGCTGGCACCATATTATGGGCACAGACAACATGGGATACGATGTATTTTCAAGATTTATCTACGGGTCAAGAATGGCTCTTACAATAGCATCTGTGGCTACACTCATTGCTGCAGGTATAGGTATTCCACTGGGGCTTGTTGTGGGATATTTCGGGGGAGCAGTGGATAGAGTCATAACAATGATAATGGACTCAGTCTATACATTTCCCGGACTGATACTTGCAATAGCAATAGCAGCCGTTTTGGGTCCCGGAATAATAAACATATCCCTCTCTATAGCTGTGGTTTATATACCCACTTACTATAGAGTGATAAGGAGTCAGGTGGCGAGTGTAAAAAACGAGCTCTATGTTGAAAGTGCATATTCCATAGGTGCAAAAACCTCAACGATAATTTTCAAATACATCCTGCCAAATGTTCTACCATCAATAATAGTTGTCTTATCAATGAATATCGCCGACGCTATAATGACAGAAGCGGGTTTGAGCTTCCTCGGTCTTGGAATCACCCCACCAACACCCGACTGGGGCTACGACCTTGCAAACGGGCAGCAGTTCTTAATATCAAACGACTGGTGGATGGCATTCTTTCCAGGTGTTGCAATAATTCTTATAGTTCTCGGATTCAGTATGTTTGCAGAAGGACTCAACGAATACTTTAACCCGAACATAGGAGAGAAAAGGTAGTGGAACTTTTAAATATTAGAAACCTGTCTATAGAGTATAAAACCAAATCGGGAACGGTAAAGGCTGTTGAGGATGTTACTTTCGAAGTTGGCGAGCATGAAAGCCTTGGCGTGGTCGGTGAGTCTGGGTGTGGCAAGTCGACACTCGGAGTAGCGATTTTGAGACTTCTACCCCCAAATGCAACGACAAAAGGCGAAATTATCTTTAACGGCAAAAACCTGCTGAGCCTTACCAATGAAGAGATGAGAAGGATGAGGGGCAAAGAGATTGCAATGATTTTTCAAGACCCCATGACGAGCCTAAATCCGATAATGAGGGTGAGAGACCACTTTTTTGAGCTATTTAAAGTCCATGAACCCTCGATGAAAAAAGAACAGATGATAAAACTTGCCTCAGAAGCCCTTGAATCTGTCGGGACTGACCCAAAAAGATTGGATAACTATCCCTTTGAATTTTCAGGCGGCATGAGACAGAGGGTCATGATAGCCATTGCAATAGCCCTAAAACCAAAACTATTAATAGCAGATGAACCCACAACCGCTTTGGATGTGGTTGTCCAGGAACAGATAATGCAGGTGTTGAAAAATCTTATGAAAACCAAGAATATGTCCTTGATTTTAATAACACATGATATGGGGATAGTCTCTGAGCTTGCGGAAAAAGTAACTGTTATGTATGCGGGAAACCTCGTTGAACATGGAGAAATAAAAGAGATTTATAATGAGCCAAAACACCCGTATACAAAGATGCTTCTTGAATCAATTCCCAACATAAAGCTTGACGATATGGAACTCAAATACATACCGGGCAGTCCACCAGATTTAAAAAATCCCCCCAAAGGTTGTAAGTACTATCCAAGATGCCCCTATACCAAAGAGATATGCAAAACTAAAGAACCAAAAACTGTTAAGCTGGGTGACAGGAAGGTAAAATGCCACCTTTATTCTGGGGGTTAAAGTGAGCAGTGAAGTTTTTTTAAGGGTTGATAGGCTAAAAAAGGAGTTTAGCCTTAAGGTAGCGTGGCTCGAAGCTATATTTAAAGGCAAAAAAAGGATAGTAAAAGCTGTTGACGATGTCTCCTTTTACATAAAAAAGGGCGAAACCCTTGGTATAGTGGGAGAATCGGGAAGCGGTAAAACAACCCTTGGTAGAACGGTAATAAGGCTCGTTGAACCGACATCTGGCAAGATAATCATGGATGGTATGGAGCTAACCCAATTAAAAGGAGAAACACTGAGAAGGGAGAGGAGAAACTTCTCAATCATTTTTCAAGACCCCATGGCATCCTTAAATCCGTATATGAGGGTGGGAAAGATAGTATCACACCCCCTCGAAATACACAACATAGGGACAAAGCAGGAAAGGAAAGAAAAAATACTCTGGCTCTTTGAGAAGTTCAACCTGACACCAGCGGATGAGTTCTACAACAGATTTCCAAAACACCTATCAGGTGGGCAGAGGCAGAGGGTGGTAATAGCAAGAGCCCTGATAACAAACCCAAAATTCATAGTAGCAGATGAGCCAACGGCTATGCTGGATGTCTCAGTAAGGTCTCAGATTCTAAAACTAATGATAGAAATCAAGTATGAGTTCAAGCTTACCTACCTGTTCATAACCCACGACCTGGCAAGTGCAAAGTACATATGCGACAGGATCGGTGTCATGTATTTGGGAAAAATTGTAGAAATCGCCAACAAAGAGGATATTTTTAAGGAGCCTCTGCACCCCTATACAAAGATTTTAATGAGTTCAATACCGATACCAGACCCAAATATAAAAAGAGAAAAGCTCATACCCAAAGGCGAAATACCGTCTGCAACAAATATACCCACAGGCTGTAGGTTTCACACACGCTGTCCCTTTGCAAAAAGCATATGTAGAGAGAAAGAACCTGAGCTGAAAGATGTGGGAGGAAGGCTGGTTGCATGCCACATTGTCTAACTCAACTCCACATATCTATCTAAAAACTCAGATAGATGCAAAACCTCTATGGGTAAACCCCTCTTCATTATTCCGCCTCTTATCTGCATAATGCAGCCCGGACACTCAGTTACAACAACCGAAGCGTTAGTTGAAACAATACTGTCTATTTTTTTATCAAGGATAGCTTTTGAAACCTCAGGGTAGTCTATCGAAAAACTCCCTCCAAAACCGCAGCATCTGTCCTTATCCCTCATTGGCACATAAAAACGGGGCAGGATCTTCTTTAAAAACCCCTCTCCACTAAAGTGCAAGCCCCTATTCTGATGGCACGGAATATGGTATGTAAAAAGGATATCTCCTTTTGTCTTAACGGTTAACCCGAGTTCATCAAGAAGTTTTGAAAAATTTACGATTTTCTTCTCCATTCTTTCAATCTTCTCATACTCCTTGGGCATATCAAGAGTAAACTGAGAAAACAGAGATTTCACAGTTGTCCCACAGGTTGGACAGAGAACAAGGAAATAATCAAAATCATCCCCCTTAGGAAGGTAAAAAGCGTTCTGCCTTATAATCTTTTTTGCTGCAGCTCTATCCCCATCGTGGACTGCTGGAAAGCCGCAGCACACCATTCTATCAGGTATGCTTACAGAGAGTCCCACCCTATTCAAAAGCCTCGCCATGCTCAAGCCCACCTCCGGATATAGATACTCAATGGCACAGCCCGGGTAAAAGAAGACCCGTCCCTTCCCATCCACTTTTTTCTGTTGGGGTTCCAATCTCTCTTTAAAAACAGCACTGAAGGATTTGCTTTTAGGCAGGGGAAGTACCCTGAAATCGTGTTTTTTAGGTGTCAATTTACTCCTCAGGCGGCTACTTCTCTCAACCGATTTCAATACCAATGAACCAATTTTGGCAGCACCTTTTAATGTTTTCGGCCTTGCAAGAATGTTTGTATATATAGAGCCTCTAACAGTGTTTAAACCGTACTTAAACCTCAAACCACCGTATATATTTGCGATGAGTTCAGATAGCTCTATATCTGCAGGGCATATCTCACTGCAAGCCTTGCAACCGCAGCAGAGGCTCAAAATCTCCATCGCCCTTTTGTCGTCGTGATAAAACGATGTTAAAATAGCACCGATAGGACCTGTATAGATATGACCAAAAACATGGCCACCTAAAACCCCATAGGATGGGCAAACATTTGCACAGGAGCCACATCGTATACACTTCATAGCCTCGTCGAAATAGGGATTTCCCATTAAAGCCTTTCTTCCGTTGTCCACAAATACAAAGTGCAGTTCTTTTTTTCCTTCAGGGTTACTCAACGATTCAACTGCTCCCTTTATCCAGCTAACATAAACAGATATAATCTGCCCCGTAGCATTTTTGGGCAAAACTCTTATAATCTTCAGTGCCTCTTTGAAGTTCTTTACAAGTTTTTCATAACCCAGAACAACGATATGAACAGGTGGGATTGTGGTTGTAAGTCTGCCGTTGCCCTCATTTGTAATTATACCAATCGTCCCAGTCTCGGAAACTGCAACATTTGCTCCTGTGATACCAACCTTTGCTTTAAAATAAAACTCCCTAAGATAGTGCCTTGCTATTCGTACCATCCCCTCAATATCATCATCTTCAACCTCAACACCAAGGTGCTCACGAAACAGTTTTGCAACCTGTTTTCTGTTCTTGTGGATTGCAGGCATAATCATGTGGGATGGAGTCTCTTTAGCAAGCTGTATAATCCACTCGCCCAGGTCTGTTTCCACAGGTTTGATTCCATTCTTCTCAAGATAAGCGTTTAAGCCTATCTCCTCGGCAGTCATTGATTTAGATTTAACAACATATTCACTGCTGTGTCTTTTGCAAACGGAGGCTATATAATCACACGCCTCTTTAGAGTCTTTTGCCTCAAAAACTTTAGCCCCTGCACTCTCCACATTCTTTTTAAACTCCTCAAAAAGCTTTAGTCTCTCTTCCTTTGACAAAAACTTTATTTTGCCCACTTCCTTTTTGAGCTCGTTAAAGTCAAAACCTTCATAAGCCCTTTTGTGGGACTCCTTGTAGTTATGATAAAATGTATCTAAATTATCCCTCAATACCCTGTCTGAAAGGGCTTTCTCTATTCTTAAATGCAATTCGTTCATCTCCTACACCTGCTCTTCCTCTATTAAAAAGATCGTCATATCACGGGGTCCATGTACACCCAGTGTTAGAGACATCTCAATATCAGCTGTTCTACTTGCACCCGTGATAAACGATATATAACTCTCTTTCTTTGTATGTTCCTTCATATAATTGGCTATCTCTTCAAGCTTATTCAATACCCTTGAGCTCCTAATAACCAAAAACAGTTCATCGCTGAGAGATGTTGCCCTTCTGAAATTCTCATTACTGCTCTCAACAACAACTGTGCCCGTTTCAGCTATAGCATAGTCTGCCTCGACAAGCGCCCTTTTTATACCTTTTTTGCCCACACTGCAAACCCTATCAAACCCATCGATACTGTTAAGCTTTATAAAATCAAAACTATCCCCTTTTTCATCCAAAACACTCATAAAGCCAGCCATATCCACAACAACATTGTTGTTCCCTACAAGTTTTGACATCTCAAGGAACTTTTCTACTCTTCTCTTCATGCCCCACCCTCTTTAATCAACCTATAAAAATCCATTACTGGATGCTCAACCTTAACATCGACTCCCCTATCCAAAGCAAGTTCAGAAAGCTGCATAACACATCCGGGGCAGGGTGAATATAGTTTCTCAAACCCCTTGCTCTTCACCTCATCCATCTTAGCTGCACCTACCTCTTTAGAATCCCCTGAATGCTTCAAACTAAATGTACCACCAAAACCACAGCAGCTCTGGTTTTCCAGTGGCTCAAATTCACCATTCAACTCCGAGAGCTCTCCAATCAAAGTTTTGTCGTATTCATGTTCATAATGACACGGTATATGCAAAGTTGACCGCCCCTTTGTCTTTTTATTAAGCTTCACATTGAGAATCTCTTTAAGAAACACCATAATATCCATATGCTTTTTACTGCTTTCCAGCCCCGCAACCCTAACACCCAGATCAAACAGACCGTAACCACATGTTGGACATGCAGTTATAACATACTCCGCATCATCTATTGAGCTAAACCAGTCGTGATTAAGTTTCGCCATCTTTTTATACATATCAATCTCACCCATGGTTGCAGCAGGGATTCCACAGCAGCGATTTTTCTCAGGCACATAAACGGAAACACCAAAGTGGTTCAACACTCCAACAACAGCCTCACCCCATTCAACAAAGATATAACTTATTGCGCAGCCAGGATAGAAAATAACCCTCATCTTTTCACTCTCTGCCCTGTTCAAACCACCAAAGATAGCGTTAAAAGATTTAGGGCTAACTGGGGCTACACTCTTTTTTATGGGAAACTTAACCGTTCTTAATCCACTCTCGCCAGCGGATTTTGAGACAAGTTTCATCCCAACACTTATAACGGGCTGGAAATTGGTCAAAAAATCGGCACTCTCTATCAAAGACTTGAGTAGAGCCTTCTGGTAAAATGGAAGCTCATCTATCTCCCTCAATATTCCTTTCGCACGAACAAATATCTCATCAATATTTACACTGCTTGGACAAAAGCGTTTACACCTGCCACACAGTATGCAGTAATCAAGATATTTAATAACTCCTGGTACACTCTCTATTCTACCCTGATAAAGAGCTTCTATTAGTGAGATTTTTCCCCTTGCAACAGAAGGTTCAAAGAAGTCCTTTTGATACAAAGGACATACAGATTGACACACACCGCACTTCATGCACTGCAGGGTCAAAGATTCCAACTCCTTTAGCTCATCTACTATCCTTTTCAACTTTTTACTCATATCAAAGCCTCAAATAACCTTTCCTGGATTGAAAATTCCCTTCGGATCGAGTCCCTTTTTCAACCTCTCATAGAAAAGCAGCGTACCTCTGCCAACCTCTTTCTCCATATATTTCTTTTTGGCAATTCCTACCCCGTGCTCCCCACTCAATGTCCCACCAAGATCAAGCGTCCTTTCAAAGATTTCATCTATAGCCTCGCTGACCCTTTTCATCTCCTCCTCATCTCGCCTATCTGTAAGTATCGTCGGATGCAAGTTGCCATCTCCTGCATGGCCAAATGTCCCGATAAGCAGATTATACTTCTTGGCAACATCCTGAATTACCTTTATCATATCGGGAACCCTACTCCTTGGAACGGTTGCATCCTCAAGTATCAGGGTTGGCTTGAGCATAGCAAGACTGCTCAAAGTATCCCTTCGAGCCTGCCAGAGTTTATCCCTATCCTCCTGTTTTTTAGCTATGTGAACATCTCCTCCATATTTCCTGCAAATCTTCTCAACCTGAACATACTCATCTTCCACGGCTGCAGGGTGTCCGTCAACCTCTATCAAAAGTAAAGCTCCCTTGTCGGTTGGAAGGCCTATATGATGAAATTTCTCAACGGTCTTAATTGTAAAGTTATCCATAATCTCTAAAGTTGCTGGAAGAATCCTGTTGATTATAATCTCAGAGACCACTCTTGATGCGTCAAGTACATCATCGAAGAAAACAAGCATCGTTTTTCTTGCCTGAGGTGGTGGAACAAGCTTAAGCATGACCTCAGAAATTACACCCAATAGCCCCTCGCTCGATATCATTAAACCCTTTAGGTTAAATCCCGTTACAAGTTTAACAGGGATGCCACCACTCTTTACCAGGTTTGAGAACGCATCGTAAAACTTAACCTGCATCACATATCTATCTGTAACACCGTATTTCAGCGCCCTTAAACCCCCTGAGTTTTCCGCAACATTTCCTCCAATGGTCGAAACCTTCATACTTGCAGGGTCTGGAGGGTACAAAAGCCCCTCTCTCTCCACTGCATTGGCAAGGTTCTGTGTTATGACACCGGGCTCAACCCTCGCATACATGTCATCTTTGTTTATCTCAAGTATGCGGTTCAAAGCCGTTGTAAGCATTACACATCCGCCTTTAACGGGAACAGTCCCGCCACTCAAATTCGTCCCTGAGCCTCTAACTGTTAAAGGAATCTCAAGCCTGTTGCAAAGGTCAATAATCTCTCCAATTTGCTCGGTATGCGTTGGCATAACAACAATATCTGGCAAAACAGGCTTCTCTGGATAGGCATCGTAGCTATACGATGCACAGACCTCCTCCTCTATCCAGCACCTACTCTCTCCAACAATCTTAGAAAACAGCTTCTTTAGCCGCCTTTTTCTAACCATAAACCACCCTTATTTAATTGTTATAGAGGGCAACCACAGGATGATCTTCGGGAACAGGATACATATAACAAGCCCTATCATCTGTATTATAACAAATGGCACTATACCCTTGTAGATGTGCTTTAGAGTCATTCCGGGTGGAGCAACTCCTCTTAGATAGAACAGTGCATATCCAAAAGGAGGCGTTAAAAACGACATCTGGAGGTTTATACACACAAGCATGGCAAAAAATAGGGGATCAAACCCAAGTTTATTGACAGCTATAGGTGTGAAAATAGGAACACAAAGCAATAGTATTCCGAGCCAATCGACAAACATTCCAAGTATAAACAGTATGAACATCATCATTGCCAGAATTACCCAACGGTTGGAACTAATAGAAAACAGGAGGCTTGTAAATGCATCACCACCCCCAATACCCATAAAGATTGATGTAAAAAAGTTAGCACCGACAAATATCAGCATAACCATACTTGTTATTTTCACTGTTGCATACCCAGAATCGAGGAGCATCTTCCAGTTCACCTTCCTATTAAAAGCAGCTATAAGGAGTGCGCCCAAACTTCCAAGACCCGCTGCCTCTGTTGGAGTGGCAATGCCAAAGGCAATGCTACCCAAAACAGCCAATATTAAAATCAAAGGCGGCACCATGCTCTTCAGAACCATTCTAACTTTTTCACCAAATGTATATACATTCTCCTCTTTGGATATAGCAGGACCAGCGTCTTTATTTATAAAATTGCAGTAAACAAAGGTGTAAACAAGGTATAAAAAAGAGAGTAACAGACCCGGAAGAAATGCAGCCATGAATAGCTTGCCAACAGACATATCTATTAAGCCACCGTAAACAACAAGCATGATAGATGGTGGAATGAGTATGCCAAGCGTACCCCCTGCCGTTATTACCCCTGCGGTCAACTCCTTTTGATAGCCCCTTTTAAGCATGGCAGGCGCAGCTAACAAACCCATAGCCACAACACTCGCCCCTATTATGCCTGTTGTAGCTGCAAGAACTGTGGAAACCACTATAGTAGCCATAGCCAATCCACCCCTAATGGGGCCAAAGATTACATACATAGCACCGTAAAGTTCATCTGCTATACCAGATTTATCAAGAAACTGAGCCATCAGAATAAACAGTGGAATAGCAACCAAAACATAGTTTGTCATCAAGCCGTAGGTCTTATTTGCAAATATAAAAAGAGCACCCGGTCCGTAGGCTAAAAGACCAAACAGTGCTGCGAGACCACCAAGCGTTATGCCCAACGGATAACCCAAAAAAACGGCTATTAGTAATGAAACAAACATTCCTATGGCTATTACATCATTTCCCATCTATCTCAATCCCCTTCCAATTACTGTAATATGAACGGATTATCTCCACAACGGCTTGAAGAACCAAAAGCAGGAAAGCAATCGGCATTAAACTCTTAAAAGGATAAATAGGTGGTGCCCATGTGGACTGACTGTGCTCAAGAATCTGCCAAGATTGCTGGGCAAATATAAATGTTGATTTCAAAGATACATAACCAAATGGCACAAGGAATAACAAAAAACCTATCAAATCAAGGATAAAGCGGGTCTTTGGACCCGCCATTGTGTAAAACACATCAACCGTAACATGCATTTTGTGTTTTAGAGTATAACCGAGACCGAAGAGAAACATGGCAGCGTATAGCATATAGCTTGCTTCAAAATTCCAGATAAAGGGATGGTTAAAAACCTTCCTTGCTATAACCCCAACAACCACAACAACAAACAGCATATAGGAAAACAGATTTGCTATCGTGCCTGCAAACTCGTTTATACTATCCACAACTGCAATAAATCCAGACAAAAGCTTCATAACCTATACCCTTTAAAATTACTCATAGTGATAACCCGAGATATACATCTTGTAAGGATAGTCGGAAACACCACTTCTAACAACCTTCCAGCTTGCATAGTGCTTTATGAAGTTATCCTGGGATTCAAGCACCTTGTTTAAGAATTTATACTTTGACCTCAAACCGTCCAAATACTCTTTTGTAGTCTTTCTCAGTTTATTCAACGACTCATCTGTAAGCTTGTTAAATTTAACCCCATCTTTTTTGTATTTCTCGATATATATACCGTTGTAGTACTCACTCCTTGTCATATCCCAGAGTTGGGTCTGCTCCGCTGCTATTCTCAAAATCTTCTTTAATCTGTCAGGAAGTTTATCGTAGGCTTTTTTGTTAACATCAAACATAAGCTGAACTGCTGTCTGATGCCATCCAGGAACCATAACATTCTTTGCTATCTCCTGGAATCCCATAGGATAGGTAATATAAGGCGTTGAAAACTCAGCAGCATCGATAACTCCCCTCTCAAATGCAAGGTATATCTCACCGCCAGGTAGAGGAACAACGGACACACCCATGTTTTTGAGAATATCAGCTGCCCAACCAACTGTTCTAACCTTCATGCCTTTAAGCTCAGAAACATCTTTAATCGGTTTTTTCGTAAAGAAACCAAGCTCCTGCCCAGAGTTTCCACCAAGAAGCGGAACAACGCCAAAATCACTATAAAGCTCATTGGCAAGCTTCATTCCCTCGCCCTGCATCAGCCAGATGGAATACTCAACATCGTTCATACCAAAGGGAACAGAAGCAAAGGCAACAAAGGCTTGATTTTTACCCTTCCAGTAGCCTGGCCAATCGTGTCCCATCTCGGCAACACCATTTCTCACAGCATCGAACACCTGGAATGCTGGTACTATCGAGCCTGCAGGATAAACCTTAATCTCCATCTCTCCATTCGATAGCTCGTTAACCTTTTTGGCAAAATGTAAAACGGTCTGATGCCACGGGATGCCAGTTGGCCATGTGGTGATAAGACGCCACTTTATAACCTTCTTAGCTATAACGGCAGGTGCAGATAAAGAAACAGCTGCGCCTACTGTTAAACCTGCTGCCTTTTTAAAGAAATCTCTTCTTTTCATAACAACACCTCCTATAAATGGTCTTACCACCTTACCAATATCAAAAAACAAACTATAATTCAAGTATTTTTTAAGCTTTTATCTATCCCTGTTTCTGCAAAACCTCTATAAATTTCTTCATCCACTCAGGGTGTGCTGGCCACGCTGGTGCAGTGACCAAATTCCCATCTACATGTGCGTTTGAGAATGTTTCATTGACATCAACCCACTTTGCACCTGCAAGCTCAATGACAGGTTTAACAGCTGGATAGCATGTGCAGCTTTTTCCCCTCAAAACATCTGCTGCAGCCAAAATCAAAGGACCATGGCATATTGCAGCAATGGGCTTGTTGTTCTCAGCAAAATACTTAACCATCTCTATAACCTTCTCGTTTAACTGCAAATACTCAGGTGCCCTCCCACCAGGAATAACAAGGGCATCGTAGGTCTTGTAATCAAGCTCATCAAAGTTTGCAGTAATCATAAAATTGTGTCCAACCTTCTCTGAATATGTCTGGTCACCCTCAAAATCGTGGACAGCTGTTTTAACAGTTTCACCCTTCTTCTTTCCTGGGCAAACCGTATCAACTTCATAACCCACAGTTAACAGAATTTGATATGGAACCATTGCCTCGTAATCCTCTACAAAATCACCAACAAGCAATAAAATCCTTTTTGCAGCCATCACACACCTCCCTTTTTTAAAATTATCTATTAAAAATATATCTTAGCTTCACTGCATGTCAAATAATTATTTAGATTTCTTTTTAGAATTAACAAAACTTTTCATTTGATATTTAGTCTGGAGTTTATATAATTTTTTATATGTTTAAGCCAGTCAAACCAAAAAGGGTGGTTGAGTATATTGTTGAGCAGATAGAGAGTGAAATAAAGAACGGCAATCTACCGCCAGGCTCGAAACTGCCATCCGAAAGGGAGCTTGCAAGACTGTTTGAGGTTAGCCGCTCATCTATCAGGGAAGCTCTAAACATTTTGCAGGCTAAAGGGCTAATATCTTCATCACAGGGAGAGGGAACCTTTGTAAGGTCTCTAACAGAAACAATACTTGGAATAAATCTGAACAACTTTATAACCAACGACCCGAAGTATGTGTGGGACTTGGTTGAAATAAGAAAGATTATAGAGCTCTGGGCTGTTAGAAAAGCATGTGAAGTGGCAGATGAAAACGACCTTAAATTAATAAGTGAAGCTTATGCTGAACTTGAGAATGACTACAAAATCAAAAACTACGGAGATGAAAGTGACGCAGAATTCCACTTCAGCATCATAAAAGCAACGAAGAACACTATTTTGATCCATCTAATGGGTTCAATCTTTAAACTTTTAAAGTGTGCAACAAATATAGGTAAAGACTACGAATTCAAGGTCAGGAAACTAACAAAAGAGCAGCTCCTTAAGGAACATGAGGACATTCTAAAAGCAGTGCTCAAAAGAGACAGGAAACTTGCTTACGATAAAATGTCGATACACCTATCATACATTGGGGATGATTTTAAGAGGTATCTCTTTTCCTACTACAAAAACATTCGGTAAAAAATAAGGGAGGCTACAACCTCCCACATTAGAGCCTTTTTAAGATGCTTGAGAGGCTTTCTTTTTCCGGTATCTATCGTGGAGCCTCGAAATTAACCTCGATGCTTTGTTCTGGTGTATCACTCCTTTCGAGCAAATCTTCCTTATTACCCTCTCTGCCTCTTTAAGCTGCGCCTCAATTACAGAGGCGTCAGACTCTGTTTCAATAACATATCTCGTTTTCTTTAAAATATTTTTTAGCCTCGTTCTATAGGCTTTATTTCTCATATATCTCTTCTTGTTTTGCCTCGCCCTCTTTTCCGCAGACTTGTGATTAGCCACCTAAAAACCTCCTCTCTAAACTAATTTGCAAAGGTTTATTACCATAATAACAAAACAAAGTCAAATATTTGGAAAAATACATACTCTTATTTCAACCCCTTCCACTGCCTTAAATTCTGAATGATAAAAGCCTTAACGCCCGTTAACCTGCTAACGCCATTTATAAATTCAAAAAGTTCCTTTTCACTTTTAAAATCTTTAGCTCTCAGGGCTAACGCAATCTTGCTTCTATCGTAGGTACTAACCTCTCTTTCAATCCTGTTTGGGTTTTTAACACCGTAAACCATAAAAACAACCAAATCGCTACTCCTAAGAATATCAAGAACGGCACCCTTATAATGGCTGACAGTTATTGCAACACTAACATCCTTTCCATAATTTCTGGCAAGCACATGGACTTTATGCAAAAAACTCACAAAAAGCTTTAAATACTCATCTCTTTTCTCTTTAAAATCGGGAAGTATATGGGGTTCAATGTCAAGATGAACATTAAAACCGCTTTTAAATATACCAATAAGTTTGTTTCTGACCTCCTGCCACTTTTCAGGGAATATATATGTTGGCTCACTTAAAACTATATTTACCTTTATCCCCTGGTCAACAAGATTTTTTGCCAAATCTCTCACACTTTCTCTCTCAAAATAAGGTCTGTAAGAAAGCTCAACCCTTTTAATACCCTCTCTATCTATAAACCTGACAATATCTGAAATCTTAAATTCATTGAAGCAGTCAGACCAAATATACACGCCCAGATGGAGAGTGTTAGCATAAGATGAACCACCAAACAAAAAAAGAGCCGTAAAAAGCAAAAAAATAGCCCTAACTTTCATCTTTTATCATCTTTGAAACCTTCCATGGATTCCACTTGTCGTAAAAGGAAGCTTTGAAGAAAAGCTCGGCAATATATGAAAATGTCCTAACAGACCTCAAGAAAACCCCTGTATAGAATGGCATTAAAGGGAGAAACAGCCACAGGGATTTTTCGTTTTTATTAAAGGTATCACCAAGCGCAATTCTTGCCAGAAAATATTCAAGAATGTTTAAGAACATATACAAAAAGTAATTAATTACAGAAACTGTAAATAGGCTCATTTTGAAGAAGAAGATAAGCTGAAACATATAAACTATCCACTTAAAATCGAGAATAAAATTAAAAAAGATGTTGTCCAGCACCGTTAGTGCATTAAAAAGTTCAAAGTTTTTATTAAAAGGAGAGAGCATATCTCTGTGCCTTCTCAACCTGAACCTGACAAGAGAGCGACTCCATCTATACCTCTGCTTTACCAACCTTTTAACCGTTGTAGGAACAGATGTATATGCAATAGCAGTCGGCTCATGGAGAACTTTGAACCTTAGTTTTCTCATTCTCAAAACAATATCACCATCAAGTCCAGGACCCACATCCCATCCCTTAAGCCTCATCAAAACATCCCTTCTGAAAGCACCAAATGCACCTGAGATTATCCTTAAAATTCTAAGAACAGAGCTAACAATCCTTCCCACAGTAATGGTTTTTAAATACTCTAACGCCTGAAGCCTCGTAAGGAGATCGTAATCTATATTTTTAACCCTTACATCTCCCCCCACAGCACCAACACCGTCGTGCATATAAAATGGAAATATCACATTTTCTATAGCATCCTCTCTTAGATGTGTATCGGCATCTAAGTGCACCACAAACTTACCCTTTGAAAATCTTAAAGAGAGATTAGCCGCAGCGGCTTTACCGCCTCTCCTTTCATTTCTAAAGTAGTTGTCTATTAAACCCTGTCTCCTTAAAGCCCTCAAGATTTGCAGAGTATCATCATCTGAGCCATCATCAACAAGAATTATCTCTATATTTTTGTAAGTCTGCTGTTTTATAGATTCGACAAGTGCGGGTAGATGTTCACCCTCGTTCTTACCAGGGGCTATCACAGTAACAAGAGGCTGCTCCCTGAAAAGTGCAAGTTTTGCATCCCTGACTCTATACCTATCCTTCTATCTCTGGAATAGAAAAATTGGGACGCATAGGATATCCAGCAGTACGAACCTCGGGAGATCAAAGAAAAAGAAAGGCCAGAACAAGATTATTAACTGCCCCAACGAGTGGTTTAAAAACCAATCAACAATATGGAGGATTATATTCATTCTTGTTTATGTTCAACCTGTTTTAGGTTTTTCAAAAGCTCCTCAACCAACTTATCTGGCTGTTTAATATCCTTTTTGGAAATCTCCGACATAGAGCTTTCAATGGATGGTTTAACTCCCACATTCTCTTCTATGAGCTTATGGATCTCTGACACGATACGGTTTTTCACCACATTAGCTCCCTTAAGGGGCGTATGGGGAAGGAGAAGTACCACCATTCCCTCATTTAAAATGGTTAACACATCGCTTTTCCTCGTTGCAACCTTTATCAAAGCACCTATCTCTTTCAGAAGCCTATCAGTTTTTTTACCCAACTTTGCATAGATATCATTCAAATTAACTATCTGGAAGGCAACCACGGACGATTCAACCCCATACCTCTTTGAACGCTCCAGTTCGAGCTGAATTAAGGTTAAAAATGAGTTGTATGGTAGAATATTTAGCTGCTCCCTTAAAGCTTTTAAAAGAGGGCTTTCAAAGCCGTAAATGGCAAAATTCTCACCCACAGATGTTAGTGTATAAACTTTAATTGTTTGAACTATCAAATCCTCAGGGGAGCTCTCTTTCTCACAATTGAAACAGATTGTTTTAACATCTGGCTCCTGTGTAACAAATCCACATTGATTGCATTTGTGTATAACGGCGGGTTTGTCGTAATCAACACCAAGACCCTTTAGCTTTTTGTTGCACTTAGGACATATAAGCTGTCCACCTTTCATAAAATCACTCTCTGGTCCAACATACGTACAGGGGAAGTGATGTATGAGATTCTCCTCCAAAAGATTGGCAGAACCACAGTTTGGGCAAACCTCTATAAAGTTCAAAAAAGAGCAGTGGCATCTATTACAAAAGTGGACTTTTTCAAAGAAATCACCCTCAATGGAGCCATTTTCCTCCAAAAACTCAAGTGTATTATACAATGCATAATCCTCTTTTGAGAAAAAACACTCAAGCTGTGGGTAGGTAATACCGAAAAAGGATGTCCTGTCCCTTACAGGCTCTATCCTTTTCCCCCTTGTAAATATAAACCTGAGCACCCTCAAAAACAGGTCATCCTCCCTTTCATCCTCTGTTGGATTAATTTTCATGATTGCATCATTGATTTTGCCTATTTTCTTCAATTCAAAATTGAGGTCATCTCCATCTAAATCACCTGAACTAAAAACCGCATCAGCCATAGCAGAGACCCTTGGAGACAGTTTTCCCTCGGTGATAAATATTACAGGTTTAAGGTAAACTTTCGGTGAACCCAAATGTCTTATATTCCTGCACACATCTTCGAAAAAACCATCAGAATTGCCAATGGCAACAAAAGCCTTTGGTTCTTCTAAATTGTTCTTAATTTCACTTTTTTTAGCTTTTTAAAGGCAAATGGGAGCTCGGTAGACGACTCTTTTTCTTCAATTAGAAAATATTCCATAATTTTCTCTCAATAACGGCTTTAACCTTTACTCCGTCAAGGTCAACTAAATCTTTCGGAGGGTTTTCTACATCTATCTCTCCAACCACAGGTGAAGCCAACGGCCAGTACTCTCTTGCAAGTTTGGGCTGATATTTTAAAGCTAAAGAACTTATATTAACCAATTTTCCATGTAACTCTCTACCATCAGGCAAAATGAGATTGAGCCCAGTCCCTCTCTTTAGATATTTAAGTTTCTTCTGTCCAGCAACCAGTATGAACTTTACCCTTACCGCATCTGGGACAATCACAGCAAGACTATCACCTTTAAAAACATTTTGATGTGGCACAACATTTATATAAAGAACCCTTCCATTCAACTGCGACTTTACAACATCCACCATTTCTGTCTTAAAAACTGTTCCACTCACCCCCTTTAGCTCATCCTCAAGAAAAGATATACTCCTTTTTAAACTCCTCTCCTTAAGCAGCAAACCATCTCTTTCTGCCTCTTCTAATACTCGCCTCTCTTCCTTTAGACTTATCAGGGTTGATTTAAGAGAGAGTACAGTAGCTTTCAACCTCTCGATATTGAGCTCCAAGTTACCCAAACTATCGGGGTTTATAGTGGAAAGTTCCAAAAGTCTGCCTGTCCTGTTAAGCTCTTTATTCTTTAACACCATCTTCTTGAGAGCCTTAAGCAAGCTCTCTTTGGAGATAATCTGGGCTTTAACGGAACTTATCTGTCCATCTATTCTTAAAATATCGGGTGTGTTAATATGCTTTAAGCTGGCTTCAACTGTATTCAGTTTTACCCTGAGGTTATCCAACTGGGTTTGGAGATTTAATCTTGCAGATATAGGCAATCTTGTTTCAACCGAGTATTTAATCGAAAACAGAGGCTCTCCTCGTTTCACCATCAAACCATTCCTGACAAAAATCTTATCCACCACACCGTCTTTGTAAGTCTTCACTACAACCTTAGGGACTTGAATAAACCCCGAAAACTCAACATACCTAATTTTCGTATAGAGGATGTAGAGAATGTATATAAAAAGAAGAATAAGTGCAGTGATGTACAGGTAAAGCGCAATATTAATCTTTGTTCTTTCAGCTTTGGGTGGACTCCCCTCTGGAACATAATTTATCACTGTTTTCCTGCTGTGAAGCTTCAATTATAACCTCCACTGTACACATTCATAAGCTTACCGAAATCGAAAAGGAAGTTCTTAATCCCCGACTTATAAAGCCCATCAAGTTTATCTTCAAGCTCAAGCTCTGAAGTTATCTGTCTTAAATTTACGATAACGCCCAACCTGTCAGAATGAAAATAAGCTTCCTGTTGCGGCACAAACAGTATATCGGCTTTTTTTAACAGTTCCTTTAAACCCGATTTATCTGTTTTACCCTCAAAAATCACACACTGCCACCTACCCACTATTCTATTTAAACTTTTAGCACTTAAACAGAGTGGTACTCCATCTTTTTTAAACTTTCCTACACCCAACACATAGCTCTTGATTCCCATACCACTCAAAGCTCTAATCAAATTCTTCCCTTTTTCGGAGTCAAACAAACTTTTATCCATTACAACTCCTTTAATCCCTTTGGTGTAAAGTAACTCAGCAATAAAATTCGTTGATAAAATATTTGCCTCACTCCTCTTCAAAATTACAAACCTTCTACCAACCCTGAAACGGTTGCCCAACGGAGTTAACCGTACATACTTTAGCTTATCTTTCCACTCCACACCAGTAATGGTTAAAAGGTTTACAATTCTTCTGTACAACAGGCTCTCACTTGAAATGAACTCAAACTTACTATCCAGGTAATCTTTTAAATTCTCAAGAAGAGCCACATAATCTCTATAAAAAACACTTCCTTTTTTTAGCTCGCTTTTTAGCCTGTAGCTCTCCCTCCTTATCCTCTCAAGAGCAATATCCATTCCATACCACATACTCACAGCATCACTAACCTTTTCTTCTTCCTCTCTGAAGAGAAGATTGGCATAATTCTCAAGATAGCTACCTTCTCTTTTTAAGTTATCCTGCTCTTGAAGCAGCTTCAGTCTATCCACCTCGCCATAGCTCTTGCCCAGAGGAACAGACAGGTTAACTCCTGCAACAAAACCCTGTTTAGAAAAGAAAGAGCTATCACCTTTTGTGTTGTAGTAGAGATAAGCCTCTAACTTAACATTGTGTCTCCAGTTATGTTTGAGATCTAAAAGTTTCTCACCCTCGTTTAAACTCTCCTCCTCTCCCACTATTTCACTCCGCTCAAGCTCTTTTATAACCCTTTCAAATCTAACAGAAATAAGCGGAGGGAAAGCATCTCCCCTGTACTTGCAAAAACTAAATTTCTCAATGGTGCAGTATGTATAAATTAGCTGTTCATACTGACTTAATTCCGCTTTAGTCTTTTCAATTTCCCTTTTTATCTTAAATAGAGAATCTGCAAGCTCAACTCCATAAAAATATCCTTTCTTTTTTACCCTCAAAAGTCTTCTTAATATTTTGAGCTTCTCTTTCAATATCGGTATCTTAAGTTTGGCAAAATAGTAGCTAACGAAATTCTGCCTATATAGCGAAAGCAACTTTCTTCTATATAGATCAGGGTTTTTATCAGCAATTGACCGCTCTACGGAGAGCTCTTCCATTTTTAACCTGTTCTCAAGAAAACCACCCTTAACAATATCCCAGCTAACACCACCAGACGCAGAATTATTGTATAGATTCAGATTGCCTGTCGACCTCCTGATACCTGCCCTGAGCTTAATACCAAAATCGTGCTTGAGTGCCTTTCTTTGAGCTTCAGCTAACTCTTTTAATCTCTCGGTATCGTTAATTGAACACAGTTTTTTTACGGTGTCACAAAATTTCTTCTGGCTGACAACACAAGTGGCTCTGATAAAGCTTATCAGATAAGCTTAAAGCTTTTAAAACCATACTCTTTTCAAGAGTTATCTTCATGCTGCCACTGTATTTTCCACCTTTTAAATTATAACCGTATTCGCAGAATGACATTGCAGGATACAAAAGCAGAAAAAACATGAGGATAGAGAGGGCTATAAATCTTTTATACATTTCCATCCTTGCGCTGCTGCACAATTAAAGTTAAATTCTTTTCACAAGAGTTACCAATTCACAAACAACCAGATTTTTAAGCAGAAATAATTATACTTGAAAAAAATATCGTTCAAGTTTGATTCAAGCTTCTTATTTTTTAAGAGATTCAAATCCTACAAACAAAACCAAAAGCCAAGAAACCAGATATAAAAGGTAATTTTAAGAGTAAAACGCTCCTATTTCATTATATTATAATATTTTTCTGAGTATTTCCGCATTATTTACTATAATTCGACTTGAAAATTACAAAAAAAGGAGTATTGTTAGCAGTCGGAGATGATGAGTGCTAACAAAAAATTTAAGGAGGTGAGAAGATGGCATTCAAGCCTTTAATGGACAGGGTGCTGGTAGAACCACAGGAGTTGGAGCAGAAAACAGAAAGCGGTATTATAATTCCCGACACCGCAAAGGAAAAACCTCAACAGGGAGTGGTTGTTGAGGTCGGAGATGATGTTGAAATCGTAAAAAAGGGTGATGTTGTGGTGTTTGAGAAGTACGCTGGTAACGAGATTAAAATTGATGACAAAAAGTATGTAATTTTAAAAGAAGACGAGATCCTTGGAAAATTCGTTGAATAAAAAATAAGGAGGGGGTGATAGAATGACAGCAAAAATCTTGGAGTTTGGAGATAGCGCAAGAGAAGCAATAATGAGAGGCGTCAATAAATTGGCAGACGCCGTTGCAGTTACAATGGGACCGAGGGGAAGAAATGTCGTTATCGACAGAAGGTTCGGAAGCCCTACCATCACAAAAGATGGTGTTACAGTAGCAAGAGAAATCGAGTTAAAAGAGCCCTACGAAAACATGGGCGCTCAATTAGTAAAAGAGGTAGCCAGCAAAACCAGTGATGTTGCAGGTGATGGAACAACTACTGCAACTGTTCTTGCAAGGGCTATCTACAGAGAGGGATTGAGAAATGTTACAGCTGGTGCAAATCCAATAGAGATAAAGAGGGGAATTGATAAAGCTGTTGAGAAAGTTGTTGAGGAACTGAAAAAAATCTCCAAAGAGGTAACGGATAAAAAGCAGATAGCAGAGGTTGGAACTATCTCTGCAAATAACGACAAGGAGATCGGCGAAATCATTGCAGAGGCAATGGATAAGGTTGGAAAGAACGGCGTTATAACAGTAGAAGAGGCTAAGGGAACAGAAACAACTCTGGAACTTGTTGAGGGTATGAGATTTGATAGGGGTTATCTCTCTCCATACTTTGTAACAAACACAGACAAGATGATAGCTGAGCTCGAAGATGCTTTCATCGTCATTACAGATAAAAAGATAAGCTCCATGACCGAGTTCTTGCCACTTGTTGAGAAAATAGCAAAGACTGGAAGACCTTTCCTCGTAATAGCTGAAGAGGTCGAGGGTGAGGCTCTGGCAACACTGGTCGTTAACAAACTGAGGGGAACACTGCAGTGCTGTGCAGTTAAAGCACCGGGTTTCGGTGATAGAAGAAAAGAGATGCTGAGAGACATTGCTATTCTGACAGGTGGTCAGGTAATCAGTGAAGAGACTGGAATGAAGTTTGACTCCGTTGACCTGGATGTTCTGGGTAGAGCCAAGAAGATAATCGTTGATAAGGAAAATACAACCATCGTCGACGGCATGGGCTCCAAAGAGGAAATCCAGGCAAGAATTAAGCAAATTCAGGCTCAGATTGAGCAGTCCACAAGCGAATATGACAAAGAGAAGTTAAGAGAGAGAATGGCAAAACTAGCTGGCGGTGTTGCAATCATCAAGGTTGGTGCTGCAACAGAGACTGAGATGAAGGAGAAAAAGGCAAGGGTTGAGGACGCTCTAAACGCTACAAAGGCTGCCGTTGAGGAAGGTATCGTTCCTGGTGGTGGTGTGGCACTCCTGAGATGCCAGGACTCTCTGAAAGATTTGAAAGGTGAAAATGACGATCAGGATATCGGCATAAAGATTATAAGGAGAGTTTTAGAAGAGCCTGCAAAGGTCATTGCAAACAACGCAGGGTTTGAGGGTTCAATAATCATAAACAAAATTAGAGAGAACAAAACCATTGAGTATGGATTTGATGCAAGGAATGGCGAGTTCGTCAACATGTACGACAAGGGTATAATCGACCCAACAAAGGTTGAAAGGACAGCAATACAAAATGCTGCAAGTGTTGCAGGCTTGATGCTCACAACAGAGGTTCTGATAACAGACGATCCAAAGGATAAAGAGAGAGAAGAGAGGATAATGGCTGCTGGTGCTGGCGGCGGCGGAATGTACTAAAAAACTACAAAAGAAGACAAAAGCCCGTTCTTATAGAGCGGGCTTTTTTATTTACCTATTTTAAAAATGGATTGTATTGTATTTCATGCTCAATCGTGGTTGTTTCACCATGTCCTGGATAAACAACTGTCTCAGAGGGTAACTGCGCCAATCTTTTCACACTGCTCATTAAATCAAGATAGTCTCCACCTGGTAAATCCCATCTACCTACAGATTCAAAAAACAGCGTATCGCCACTGAACAACACCTTCTCTTCTGCGTTGTAGAAAGAAACAGAACCGGGAGTGTGGCCTGGTGTATGAAAAACCAACAGTTGAGATTTCCCGACTAAAACAACATCTCCTTCTTTTAACAGCACATCTGGCTCTGGTGATTTTTCAATTTTTATCTGAAATAGTTTAGCATCAATGTGGGCTTTCCTTAAACATGCAACATCTAATTCACCAATGGCAAGTGGCACCTTATATTTATCTTTAAAAAAAGCGTTTTCTCCAACATGATCAAAATGACAGTGGGTATTCAAAATCATCTCAAGCTCTAACCCATTTTCTGCTATGAACCCATCGATCACATCTGCATCGCTACCAGGATCGATTAGAACAGCCCTTTTTGTCTCATCATCGATATACAGATAGCAGTTTGTAAGCAGCTCTCCTACCACAAATGTTTTAATCATCTACTTTTACTTAAAAATAAAAAGCCCCCTCGGTCTTTCTCATCCCAAGGGGGCTATAGTTTTTACATTCTCCAATTAACCAAATTTGTAAGCTACTCCAAAACCACCCCTTGGATACTTCCAAGTAATGTAATCACAAGCAAACCTGCATGTCCCGCACTCGAGACAGGCATCGTAGTTTATGTTTATCTTCTCCTCCTTTTCATCCCATGTGTAAACATTGGCAGGACACACATAGGTACACTGCCTTTTCTGGCAAGCTGTCTTACAAACCTCAGGATCTGAAATTCCCAGGTGGTTGTTATCGTGGTCAACATTGTATCCAACAAGGTAAAGCTTATCCTCAATTCTAAGCTTTTTCATCTCAACTTCCTCCAAATAGTGTATATGTCTTTTGCAAGCCTTACATATCCAAACCTATCTTTGAGCTCTTCCTTGATTTTCTTAAACTTATCTGGCTTTGGCACACCATCAACTGTGTAAATTTCCGTCATTGCATCGAT
>WFQQ01000078.1 GCA_015486965.1 Desulfurellaceae bacterium | reverse complement strand
GATTTTATGCAGAGTTGCAATACGGAGATGAAAAAGGCTTTAGATAGGGATGATTTTGACGGTTATTATGAATGGAATTTGAAATTTCACGATGCGTATTTGAACCTAAGTGATAATGAGAGGGCGTTAAAGATAATTAACATTGCAAGGCAGAGGCTTTACGATTTCCCAAGGAGAAAAGCATATGTGCCCGATTGGGAGTATAACTCATTGGGAGAGCATGAAGAGATAATCAAGCTTTTTAGAAAGGGGAAGTTTAAAGAGGCAGGACTTTTTATAAAGGATGTCCACTGGTCTTTTGAGGTGCAAAAAGATTACATTTTGAGGTACTACTCAGACGCCACCAATAATACTTGACAGTTTAACAGTCCGTTGTTATAAAACTCTTGGCGGCCCCGATAGCTCAGTAGGATAGAGCACAGGATTCCTAATCCTGGTGCCGCAGGTTCGAATCCTGCTCGGGGCACCATGAAAAGCCTATCATCAAGCCAATCTTGATATTGAATCAAGATTGGCTTTTTTAGCTTCCGAGAGTTAATTTATTGAAAGGAAGCTTAATGACCTTTTTGTTGGTGTAATCCTAAGTCTCTAATTCTTGACAAGAAAAGATTTTTTTTATAGAAGTTAAAATCATTTAACTTGGAGAGGGCTTATGGATTTGTTTGATAAATGTTATAGCTACACTGTGGCTGAAGAGGCGAGAAAAGCTGGTTTGTATCCCTACTTTCAGCCCATATCATCAGAACAGGATACAGTTGTTATAATAAACGGCAGAAAGGTGTTAATGTTTGGTTCCAATAGTTATCTTGGTTTGACAGTCCACCCCAAAGTGAAAGAGGCAGCAAAAAAAGCGATAGATAAATACGGCACGGGTTGTGCAGGTTCTCGATTTTTGAACGGAACGCTCGATATACATGAGGAACTCGAAGAGAGGCTTGCTGAATTTGTAAATAAAGAGGATGCCCTTTTGTTCAGCACAGGCTTTCAAGCCAATCTCGGTGGTATAGCTGGTCTTGTTGGCAAAGGGGAATATGTCATTTTGGACAAGTCAGACCACGCAAGCATTGTTGACGGTGCAAGACTCTCCTATGGAACTGTTAAAAGGTTTATCCACAACGACATGGAATCTTTGGAAAAGGTTCTGTCCTCTATTGAGCTTGAGGCTGGAAAACTCATTGTCGTTGACGGTGTTTACAGCATGGATGGAGACATTGCCAATCTTCCAGAAATGGTAAAACTGAAAAAGAGATACAATGCCCGCTTAATGGTTGATGATGCCCACTCTTTCGGTGTATTAGGGAAAAACGGTAGGGGTACGGCAAACCATTTTGGTCTTGAGGATGATGTGGATATAGTTATGGGAACATTCAGCAAGTCGTTTGCCTCTCTCGGTGGGTTTCTTGCAGCAGATAGGGCGGTTATAGATTATTTGAGACACTTTGCAAGGAGCGTGATATTCTCAGCAAGCATAACCCCCGCATCAACGGCGGCGGTTTTGGCGGCTTTAGATATTATGGAAAATGAGCCTGAGCTTATTGATAAACTCTGGGCAAACACGGAGAGAATGCGAAAAGGCGTTCAGGATATGGGATATGATACGGGGACGAGCTGCACACCCATAATACCTCTAATTGTTGGTGATGATGAGAAGGTTTTAAGGATGAGGAGAATGCTTTTAGATGAGGGTGTTTTCGTAAATCCTGTAGTTTCACCAGCTGTCCCTCCTAACAAGACTCTCATTAGGCTCAGCCTCATGGCTACCCACACATTTGAACAGATAGATATAGCACTGGATAAGCTTTATAAAGTTGGTAGAGCCTTAGATGTGATATGATTAGGGTTGAGAGAACCGAAGATTTAGACCTCTTTGTTAAGGTCGCACCTCCTCTTTACAGCGATGATCTTCTCTATGTTCAGCCACTTATCATAGAAGAAAAAAAGATGATAGATGTAAAAAACAACCCTTTTTACAAATATGCCAAAAGGGCTCTGTTTGTAGCCTATGAGGATGGAAAACCTGCTGGAAGGATAGCAGCTATAGTAAACACAAGACACAACGAGGTTCACCAAGATAGAGTTGGTTTTTTTGGATTTTTTGAGTCCATAAATGACAAGGATGTCGCAGACGCCTTGTTCTTGAAGGCTGAGGAGTTTTTAAGCGAAAACGGTTTGGATACAATGAGGGGTCCCATTAGCCCATCCATGAATGACATTAGTGGGCTTTTGATTAAAGGTTTCTTTCAAGAACCTGTTTTTATGATGCCATATAACAAATTTTACTACATAGACTTGATTGAGGGCTATGGTTTTAAAAAGGTTAAAGACCTCTATGCGTTCTACCTTACAACTGCGAATAAACCTAAGGAGAGACTCCTTAAACTTGCTCGGTATGTTCAAAGAAAGTTCTCGATAGAGTTGCGTCATTTTTCAAGGAAAAACTTTGAAGAGGATGTAAAGACTATTCACTACCTTTACTGTGAAGCTTGGAAGGATAACTGGGGATTTGTTCCTCCAACTTATGAGGAGTTCAGGTATGGTGTGGAAGATTTCAAAACCATGGTTCCAGAGGAGCTCGTTATTTTTGCTTATAAAGACTCTAAACCGTGTGGTTTTTCAGCTATCGTACCCGATTTTAACCAGGCTCTAAAGGGGCTTGGTGGTAGAATAACGCCTTTAAATGCTCTGAAGGCTTTATATAAGATAAGAAAGATAGATAACTACAGACTTATAACGCTTGGTGTTTTGCCTGAGTGCAGAAAGATGGGCGTTGACCTTTTGCTCTATATAAAAAGCTTTGAGGTTGTGGAAAAGAGGAAGGGCAGAGGTGGTGAACTCTCCTGGACTTTAGAAGATAACGATGCCATAAATAAACCAATTTTGAAAATGGGTGCTGAGCACTATAAAACCTATAGAATCTACGAAAAGAAAATAGACCTACACTGAGCTTCAAAAGCCCAAGTGTAGGTTAGAAACTACTTTAAGTATCCTTCTAAAGCCGATTTGATTATATTGGGGTTTTCTTTGAGTCTTCTGATTGAGTAAGGGAGCCAATCTTTCCCAAACGGCACATAGACCCTGAGCCTATGTCCTCGGTTTAGAATTATTTTTCTGAGTTGTTCGTCCACTCCTAAAAGCATTTGAAATTCGTACTCGTCCCTTTTTAGCTGGTATTTTCTTATCAATCTTTCTGCATGGAAAATCAGGTATTCATCGTGGGTTGCAATTCCCACATACGCTTTTCTTTTGAAGAGCTCCTCAAGGCAAAATATATAGTTATCCCTGACTATATCCTTTTCCTGATAGGCTATCTCTCTCGGCTCGATATAAATGCCTTTACACAACCTGATGTTTAGCCTGCCATCAGAAAGTTTCTCTATGTCATCAATGGTTCTTCTCAAATACGCCTGAAGCACCGTTCCTATGTTAAACTTATCCCTGTAGGTTCTATAAATCTCTAAAGTGTCGTCAGTGCACGATGAATCTTCCATGTCCATCCTTACAAAAATGCCGAGTTCTTTTGCTTTCTCAAAGATTTTTTCAACATTCTCAATGCAGAGTGCTTTTGAAATTTTCAAGCCCATCTGTGTTAGCTTTAGTGATAGGTTGGCATCGAGCTTGTTTCTGTCTATCTCTTCAAGTACCCTGATGGCGAGATTTCTAAAATGAATCGTTTCATCAACGGTTGATACAAATTCTCCAAGCACATCGATGGTTGTCATTGCCCCTTGAGAGTTCAACTTTTTAGTCAAGTTAACGGCATCCCTGAGTTCGGGACCTGCTATATATCTTTTGGCAAAGGGCGCTATAGCGCCCGGTGGAATTTTATCTATAAAGAGACTGACGCTTCTGTTGAAAAGCGACATTGCTCTACTCCTCTTCCATAAATGGGTATTCAAAGTTTTCTGGAGCAACGAAGTTCTCTTTTATTGCCCTTGGAGTCACCCATCTTAAGAGGTTAAGCTGGCTTCCTGCCTTGTCGTTTGTTCCACTCGCCCTTGAACCGCCAAACGGTTGCTGTCCCACAATAGCTCCTGTTGGTTTGTCGTTTATGTAGAAGTTGCCTGCACTGTTTTCTAATATTTCCAGAGCCACTTTTGTTGCTTCCCTATCTTCACTAAATATAGAACCTGTCAGTCCGTATGGGCTTGTCTGGTCGCACAGGTGGAGTGTCTCTATGTATTTGTCGTCATCATAAGGATATACAGTTACGACAGGTCCGAAAATCTCCTCCTCCATTGTTTTGAAGTGCGGGTTTTCTGTTAATATCACGGTTGGCTGGACAAAGTATCCTATAGAGTCGTCGTATTCACCACCTTTGACTATTTCGGCATCCGATGCAGATTTAGTATACTCTATGTAACTTACAATTTTGTCAAATGCCTTTCTGTCTATAACTGCGTTCATAAAGTTTCTGAAGTCCTCCGGTGAGCCCATTTTTATCTTGTCTATTTCTGAGAATAGCTCATCTTTTATTTCATTCCACATGCTTTTTGGCATGTAAACCCTTGAGACGGCAGAGCACTTCTGACCCTGATACTCGTAAGCACCTCTTATAATTGCCGTTATGAGTTTTCTTCTATTTGCCGACTTATGCACGAATATAAAGTCTTTTCCTCCTGTCTCACCTACAATTCTTGGATAACTTCTATACTTTGTTATGTTCTCACCTATGGTTTTCCACATCCACTGGAATGTTTTTACGCTTCCTGTGAAGTGCAATCCAGCAAAGTGCTCAGATGAGAAGGCGTAAGGACCTACATCTGGACCGTCTCCCGGAACAAAGTTGATTACTCCATCTGGTAGTCCTGCTTCCTGCAATATTTTCATAAATATGTAAGGTGCATAAACACTGTTTGCTGCCGGTTTCCATAAGACTACATTTCCCATGATTGCTGGCGCTGTGGGTAGGTTGCCTGAGATTGAGACAAAGTTGAATGGTGGAACTGCAAATACAAATCCCTCAAGCGGTCTATACTGCATAATATTCCATGTTCCGTAGGGTGAATGGAGGGGCTGGTCTTCGTATATCTTTTGCATGTAGTAAACATTGAATCTCAAGAAGTCAATTAGCTCACACGCCGAGTCTATCTCAGCCTGAAAGGCGTTTTTACTCATGGAGAGCATTGTTGCTGCATTGATGAGAAATCTGTACTTTTTACTTAAAAGTTCGGCTGCTTTCATGAATATGGCAGCTCTGTCTGTCCAATCCATCTCTCTCCACTTTTTCTGCGCCTCCAAAGCTGCCTCAATTGCCATCTTGACCTCTTTTTCGGTCGGCTTGTGGAAAACACCAAGAACAGACTTTGTGTTGTGTGGCTCAACAATCTGTTGAGTTCGGTTTGTCCTTATCTCCTCCCCGCCAATAATCAGTGGAATCTCCACCTGCTTTGATTTAATCTCCTTTATAGCTTCTTTTAGTTTTCTCCTCTCTTCCGTGCCCGGAGCATAAGAGTAAACCGGCTCATTAACAGGAAATGGAACCTTTGCTATTGCGTTCCTCATGGCACACCTCCTTATACATTATTTCACTATTATGAACATATACCACTTTTTGGACTATTTCAAGTTTAAAATTTCAAACAAGTGAGAAAGTATAGGACAAAAGAAAGAGCTCTTTGGCTTTTATGGGTATAAAGTGGCTCAAATTGAATTTTGTGGAGCTTTCAAAAGCTTCGCTTGAAAGTAACATTGTCTCTTTAAATATAGCTCCAAGGTAGGTGTTTTTTTGTTCATTTACAAGAAGCAGGTCTTGAGCTTCTCTGTTAACTTTTTTTCCTATATCGAACTTGTGGTTTGAAAGCATAAAGTAGTCAAACAGCTTTTTAAAGTTCAATGTTAGTGTGTAATTCAATTCTATAGTTTTTTCAGCTAAAATCAAATCATCAACGATCAACGCATTTTCTCTCATTGTGAAAATTCGCTTCACCTCACCAAAGCATGAGCTGTATTCAATTTTTACTGACACAGATTGAGCAGTTATATATGGGTCTTTAAGTTCACAGTTTAGCTTTATTCCAAAAGAGTCCTCTTTTAAGATATTTTCGGAGAAGTTTTTAACTCCCCACTTACTTAAAAAGCCCATATTGTCTATGGTTATCTCAAAAATCGTATTTTTTAAAATGTAATGGTCGCAAAACTCTTGAACGGTAATCGGCATTTTAAGAGACCCACTGAACTACCTTTGCTTTAATCATGCTTTCCAAGTGCTCTTCCCCTGAGCTTTTTAAAAGTTTGTCTATTTCGTATAGGTCTATCAGTATTTTTTTAATCCTATCTCTTCCAAACGATTCACATAGTTTTCTGCTTGAGGAAAAGTACCCCTTAAAAAGAGACCCAAAGCTCTCTTCAGTTAAAAAACAGCTTGCATATATCTTTGAAAAGGAGTCAGATAGAATGTAGATAAACAGGGGTATGGGTATATTTTTGAGTATATCTTCTGTTAGCTCTCTTAACTCTTCAATATTTCCCTTATTGAGTATTTTGAACAGGTCTTTTGTTAAGAATTTTGAATTTTCAAAAATGGACTCTTTAACATCTTCAGGTGATACTGTATTTTTGTCTTGCGTGTACAGGAGGAGTAGGTTTATGGTATTCTCTATTGCGGCAGTCTCTTTGTCCTTTAGTATCTCTTTAAGCTGTTCAATGGCTTTTGGATGGAAACTTTTGCCCTCGCTCTTTGCCTTGTAAATCAAAAACTCCTCTATCTCTTTTTGCGTGGGCTTTTCGAATTTAACAAGGTTAGGGTGGTTTATGCTGCACCTTTCCAAATCAATGATGAGTACATTTGT
>WFQQ01000077.1 GCA_015486965.1 Desulfurellaceae bacterium | reverse complement strand
TTGCTAACGAATTAACTACATCTATTAGCTTTTTTGATATAGAAAAAAACCCCACTATATCATTTTTGAAAAACAAACCTAAAATAAAGACGCTATTTTTTTTATACATACTAATACCTGCAGTTGAAATAAACATATGCCAACTTTTTGTAAACCTATCTTTAATTGAAAAAAATGAAGGTGTTTGTAAAATTACAAATTTTCTGCTAATTATTATCAATAATGCTAACATCCCAGACACAAAAGAGCTCAATGAATTTAATAAGGGTACATATATGTAATCCGATACCTTCTTTATAAAATAAAAAATTGAAACAGTAAAAATCAACTTTGCCATTATATTCAAAATCGTTATATATTTCATTTTCTCCATTCCCTGAAAAAACCAGACAGGGAATAAAACCTGGCCAATTACCATTCCAAAGGTAAAGTAATAAATCAACCAATCCTTTCTAAACTTTTCAAAAGAGAAAACAATAATCGTCATAATTATAAAAGACAAAATCATCAATGCAAATTTAATTATCATTACAGAACTAAAAATCTCAGAAACCTTCTTTTTATCATCCCTGTATATGGAGATTTCTCTTGTGGCTGAAAGGTTAAATCCGTAATCGGTTAGAATATTAAAATACTGGATGAACGCTTGTGCAAAGGCGATAAGTCCAAACTTTGATGGCCCCAAAACCCTTACAAGGTAAGGCAAAGTTATCAGTGGCAATATATAATTTGCCCCTTGCAACACAGATAATGATATAAAATTGGAGAGTAGTCTCTTTTTGTTTTCGGAATTTAGAAGCTTATTAGCTGCACTCACCTAAGAAATTCCTTAGTTCACATTGCCAATCAGGGATATCTAAGCCAAGCTCTCTCGCCACACTCTCATTACTCATGGCAGAAAAGCCAGGCCTTTTGGCCGGTAGGTTAAATATTTCTTTCGAGACTGGGTAGATAAATTTATCTATTTTCTTTGCATTTAGAATCTCTTTTGCCCACTCATATCTTGAGGCGTAGCCTGAGTTTGTCAGGTGAAATAATCCTTTTAAGCCACTCTGAAGCGCCCTTAAAGTTATATCTACAATTGTGGCTGTTGATGTGGGAGTAGAAAATTCATCATAGGCAATCTTTAGATATTTCTGTGTTTTTGCCCATTCCAAAAGTTTATATATAAAATTGTTCTTACCTTCCCCATAAACCCAACTTACTCTAAATATAAGATAGTATTCTGTTTCTTCTTTTAACAGAATCTCTCCTGCCAATTTTGATTTGCCATATTGATTTATGGGGTTAGGCTCGTCTTTTTCGGTGTATAGCCCCTCTTTTTCACCGTCAAATACATAGTCTGTGCTATAGTGAACCAAAAAAGCTTTATGTTTTTTACAAGCGTAAGCGACATTCTTTACGCCAACAGCGTTAACTTTGTAGGCTCCTACATAATCTGTTTCTGCTCTATCAACGAAATTGTAAGCCGCACAGTTTATCACAATATCTGGCTTGACATTCTCAAATAGTTCAAGAACCTGACCTGTGTTTGCTATATCGCACTCGACTCTTCCAACACTTTCACAGTTAATTTTTTTATTTATAAGCCACTCGGGTCTTCTCTCGCCAAGCCGTTTTGTAAACTCTTTTCCCAACTGACCGTTTTTGCCAACAATCAAAATCTTCATCCCTTTTTCCCTTTTTGCTATTCAACCATTAGCGTAGTCAACCATTTCGCTATACCACTTCGCCACTCAACCCATCCAACACTTTTTTAATCGCTCCCAAAACCTTGTCTTTCTTTATCTCTTCATAAATCCTATTTGCCATCTCTTCATCATATACATGAACAAGCTCGTTTCTTAGAATAATCAGTTTTGCCAATATTTCCTCTAAATCTTCGTCCACTACTCCCTCTTTTATCAACTCTCTAAAGCAAGATTTCGGTGAGTTGCACTCTATACCTTGAGATTTTAAAAACTCCTTTGTAGTTTTCCACATAGATTCAAATGTATATTCAAATCTCTTTGTTGTTATTTCCACAAGAAATTCATCTTTAAAAAGACTATCTAAAGCAGGGTTTGATACTACTTCTTTAAACTTTTCAAACGATTTTCTAAATCTCTCCAGGCTTCTTTCGAACTTTTCCATACCTGCCCTTTGCTTGTTATTTCCTCTATCAACTCCGCATTAGTTGTTGTGTTTAAGTTTATCAAATCCACTTCCCTAAGAATAGGTAATTTATCTATCCTGTCCAGAATTTCTAAATATTTTCTATCTGATATCCCATCTTTGCAAAAAACCGCAACATCTATGTCTGATATCCTACTGAATTTGTCGGTAAGTATAGAGCCAAAGAATATTATTACGCAATCGTTACCTACCACACTTTCGATCGCTTCCACTATAAGCTCCATGTATCTGGCTCTCTTTTTATCCGTTGCAACCCCCTCTCTTCCCTCTCAACCATTCAACCATTCCACTATTTCCCTTCCCCATACACGCTTTTCCAGTAGTTTCTCAGGTGCTTAAGTTTCCTGTTTACCCAATCCAAATTATCCAGATACCACTTCACACTCTTCTCAATTCCCTCTTCAAATGTTGTTTTTGCTTTCCAGCCTATCTCTTTTTGAATTTTCTCTGTGTTAAGAGAATACCTAAAATCATGTCCCGGTCTATCTTTAACGAATGATATTAAACTTTCAGGTTTGTCAAGAATTTTCAGGATTGTTTTTACTACATCTATGTTCCTTTTCTCAAACCCGCTCCCTATGTTATAGATTTCCCCAGATTTGCCTTTTTTTATAGTCATAAGTATGGCTTCCGCACAGTCTGAAACATACAGCCACTCCCTGATATTCTCTCCTTTTCCATAAACGGGGATTTTTTCATTGTTTAGTGCTTTCAAAATAACAACAGGTATGAGTTTCTCTGGGTATTGCCAAGGTCCGTAGTTGTTTGACGGTCTCAGGGTAATGACTGGCAATTCGAATGTTCTATGGTAAGCCCTTCCAAGCATATCTGCGGAGGCTTTGCTAACAGAGTAAGGTGAATTTGGATTTAGAGGTGAAGTTTCGCTAAATTGTCCATTCTTTCCCAATTCTCCATAAACCTCATCCGTTGCAATGTTTATAAATAACTCGATTTTTATATCTTTTGCAATATCGAGCAGGGTTTGTGTTCCTTTGATGTTTGTATCTATAAATGGTGTTGCATCAAGTATACTCCTATCCACATGGCTTTCTGCGGCAAAGTGTACCACTATATCAGGCTTTTCTGATTTAAAGATATGCTCTAAAAACTCTCTGTTTGTAATATCTGACTTGTAAAAAACAAATTTGCCGTCAACTTCCTTTAGTCTTTCTAAGTCTCCAGCATAGGTTAACTTGTCAACAACAACCACACCAAACCCACTTTTGACAGCCAGTTTTGTGAATTCACTCCCTATAAAACCTGCTCCGCCAGTAATTAAAAGTTTCACGCTTCCACTCCATTCTTTCTTTTTAACCACTGAGCTAAAAGTGGTGCCTCTTTGTCTTTTTCGGAAAGTATTGGCTCTCCTTTAATCGGCCACTTTATGCCTATGTCAGGGTCATTCCACCTAATAGATGCTTCATAATCTGGAGCATATTCATTATCTGAAACCTTATAAATTATCTCAGTATTTTC
>WFQQ01000076.1 GCA_015486965.1 Desulfurellaceae bacterium | reverse complement strand
TACACAACACCGACAAAAACCGCCATAATATTTATAATGGAACCTGTGTTTTCCGCCATTTTCAGCTATTTGATAGGTAAAGAGGCTCTGTCAGAGAGGGTTTACCTTGGTGGAGCTATAATGTTTTTAGGTCTTTTTGTAAGCGAGGTCGGCCCTCTTATAAGGTTTAAAAAATGGTAAAGATATACTTGGTTCTTTTAATTGGCATACTATCTGTATCACTCTCAAGCATACTAATTAAGTTGACCTACGATGTCCCAGCCATCATAATAAGCTCATACAGACTAATTATAGCCTCTCTGATTCTTGTATCCTACGCAAAACTCAAAAAAATCAGTATAAAAACCAAAACAGGCAGAGACTTAATTATTGCTATAATCAGTGGCCTGTTCTTGAGCTTGCACTTTATAACATGGATAGCATCCATCAAATACACCTCCATCGCAAGCTCCGTGACACTTGTGGCCACAAGTCCCGTTTTTGTAATAATTATCTCATTCCTTCTTTTTGGAGAGAGACCAAGCCTCATAACACTAATCGCAACGGTTGTTGCCATCTTGGGAACAGCTCTAATCGCATATTCTGACAAAAATATAGCTTCAAGCAGCCAATATCCAGCTCCACTTTTTGGCGATTTTCTCGCTCTCTTGGGAGCCTTTGCCGTGAGCATCTATTTTATTTCAGGTTCTCACTTAAGAAAGTATATGCATACATTTCAATATATAACACTCGTTTACACTTCAGCTGCACTCTTTACAACGATATTTGCGCTATTAAGCTCAAAACCTTTCACGGGGTACAGAACAGAATCTTATATCTACATGATACTAATGGCTGTTGTGCCCCAGCTTTTCGGGCACACCTCTTTCAACTGGGCATTGAAACATCTAAAAGCAAGTGCCGTTGCCATCTCCGTTTTGGGAGAACCAATAGGGGCTACCATACTCGCATATATCTTTTTTCACCAAACGGTAAGTCAACTGAAACTGTTAGGCATGGCAATGGTAATCTTATCAATCGCCGTTTCCATAAAAACAAGCAGACAGACAAATTGACATGTAAACAAACTCGAATAAACTCTATTAAAGAAACATGCCGTGGAGGTTGAATATGGAGAAACCAGAGTTCAGCCACATAGTTATATCTCTTGCTCAGACAGCCTATGTTCAACTTGGAGTTATAGAAGACCCTTTTAGTAAAAGCAAAAGCAAGGATTTAGAACAAGCTAAATTCACGATAGACCTGCTCGATATGTTAAAGGAAAAAACAAAGGGAAACCTAACAAAAGAGGAAGAGGAGCTGCTTGAGGATGTTCTTTACGATTTAAGAATGAAATACCTGTACGAAACAGAGAAAAAGACAAAAAGTGAATAAATTTGATTTATAATAGATAGTTGGGTAGTATTAAAACTATGAGACAGTTTAATAAGTCGTTTAAAACAGTAGCTTTTGTGGTGTTTCTGATAATTTCGGGTTGCGTGCCTGTACAACACAACACCATCTCAAAGAGCAAAAAAATTAAAATAGCCCTTATAAACTATGAAATGGCAAGGAATATTATTGTTCATAAGGACTATAAAAACCTTGCAAACGCCTTCAAATACCTTGAAAAGGCTCAGAAAACATTAAAAAACGACCCAAGAATATACTACCTTTATGCCATAGCTTATCAGCTCAGAGGAAACTTGAAAATGTACGAATTTTACCTGAAAAAAACCATAGCAGCGGATAAAAACTTCTTCGACGCCTACAACGCTCTTGGCATATACTACTTCAGCCTCGGTGAATACCAAAAAGCAATAGAGCTTTTTACCAGATTAATTAAAAACCCCCTCTATCCCAACGCCGATATAGCTTTTTATAACAGAGCTTTGGTGTGGCTTAAATTAGGCAAAACAAAAAGGGCGCTTGAAGACCTGCGCAATGCCGTTATCTTCTCAAGCTACACAAACCCCACATACTTTAAAGCCCTTATAAACCTTGAGATAGAGAACAAAATGTACATACTGGCTTTAAAAGATCTGGAAACTATGGAAGAGCATCTGAGTCAAAGCTGTTTTACAAAGCTAAAAAAAGCTCTCTGTTATATTAAATTGAAACAGTTCAATCAGGCAGTAGATGAGCTAAATAAAGTTAAAAATACAGCTCCAAACTGTCTGGAAGAAAAAAATAAACTGCTGGAGGAGATTAAAAATGATAATAACACTCACGACTGACTTT
>WFQQ01000075.1 GCA_015486965.1 Desulfurellaceae bacterium | reverse complement strand
GGTATAAAGATTGGAAAAGATATTTATCCTGTATATCTGGGATATAATGCCAGCATAGATGCGATGATTAATGGCAGGATTGTTGGGGCTAATACTCCAGCTGGACCTCCAGTTGCAGCTATAACAAGGTTATTTGCAAAGCTCGGAGCTGACAAGGTGGCACTGCTCAACTTTACGGACGCTCAGCTCAAAAAGATAGACGCAAAGTACGATGTTTGGTATAGGTATGTTCTTAAAGCTGGAACATATCCAGGACAGGACAAGCCTGTATATACTATTGCTCAACCAAACTTCCTTGCTGTTAGAAAAGGTGTTCCAGCCAGGGATGTTTATCTCATAGTTAAGACAATCTATGAAAATCTTCCATTCCTTCACAACATCCACAAAGCAACATACTATATGACGCTTGACAATGCTATCAAAGGTCTCCCAGTTCCACTTGATCCCGGTGCTGTAAAATTCTACAAGGAGAAGGGTCTGAAAATACCTGCCAAATTAATTGCAAAGTAAATGGATGAGCACAAGAGCAATCAAGATGAGTTTATAGAGGCAGAAGCGGGCTCTAACATACGCCTAAGGAACCCGGATAAACTGGGTTTCTTGGGCGTTCTTGTGAAAATAGCGAGTGTTTTTTTGGCTCTGTTTGCTTTATGGTTCAACAGCTTTGGCGTAATGAGCGAGCTTCACCAAAACGCTATTTTCTTTGCCGTTATAGGTTTTATAGGTTTCATTCTTTATCCTCTATCCAAAAAAAAGGCAAAAGAGACCCTGAAGATCGATGTTGTATTAGCTTTCTTAGTTTTAATCAGTGGCTTATATATTGTTTTCTTTGAGAATACCATTCATGCGAGAAACGAGGTTTTGATAACACGGGATATAATTTTTGGCACAGCGGCTGTGTTTTTACTCATAGAGCTTTCTAGGAGGGCAGCGGGATATGTTATACCCTTGCTTGCCATTCTCTTTTCTGCTTATGCGCTATTCTTGGGAAGGCTTATGCCCCCAGGAATGTTTAGTTTCAGGGGAATTTACTTTTCAACATACATTTACAGGATGTATTTTACCAACGATGGTATATTTGGATATATTGCAACGATAGCGACAACCTATGTTTACCTGTTTATTCTTTTTGCAGCCTTTTTTTTGGAGAGTGGAGCAGGTGATTTCATAATAGATATAGCGAAAGCCACACTTGGAAAAACCACAGGGGGACCTGCCAAAGTAGCGGTGCTTGCCAGTGGCTTGATGGGTTCTATTACAGGAAGCTCGGTCGCAAATGTTGTTGGAACGGGCTCAATCACCATTCCTCTGATGAAAAAGATAGGTTTTAAGCCGGAGTTTGCAGGTGGAGTAGAGACCGCAGCATCTGTTGGTGGCCAGATGATGCCTCCCATAATGGGAGCGGGTGCTTTTATAATGGCTCAGTGGACGCAGATTCCTTATACCACCATTATAGGAAAAGCCTTCATACCCGCAGTTATGTACTATCTGGGCGTTTTGCTCAATGTCCATATCAGGGCAAAGAAGAGCAATTTGAAACCTCTTGATGAGAGTGAAATTCCTTCTGTTAGGGATGTGTTGAAAAGGGGATGGCACTTTCTAATCCCGATAGCAGTGCTTGTTGGGCTTCTGGTAAGTGGATACACTCCGACATACGCTGCCATTATCAGTATTATTGCTGTGGTGGTCTCAAGCTGGCTGAGAAAAGAGACAAGAATGGGGCCAAAAAAAATAGTGAATGCCATGATAAAGGGAACAAGGAATATGGTGGGAACTGGTATATTGCTTCTTGTTGCTGGGATTATAGTTGGTGTAATTACTCTAACTGGTCTTGGTATCAGTCTATCCATAATTGTTACATCCCTGACTAAGAATAGTGTATTTTTACTGTATATTTTTACTGCATTGGCTGCTCTCTTTTTGGGTATGGGCCTCCCTGTTACAGCTTCTTACATTGTTCTTGCGATACTTATTGCTCCAGCATTCAAACTACTTGGGGTTGGTGTGTTGGCTGCTAATATGGTTGTGTTTTGGCTTGCGGAAACAGCCAATGTTACACCACCTATTGCTTTGGCAGCCTTTGCTGCGAGTGGTATAGCTGGTTCTGACCCTGTAAAGACTGCTGTTGAGGGATTTAAACTTGCCAAAGGTCTTCTGCTTATTCCCATACTGTTTTTGTACACAAAACTGCTTGCCGGTTTGAATTTAGGCGTTGTTGTGCCAGCCGTTAGCGGACTTTTTGGTCTTTTTGGTTTTACCATATTTTTAGAGGGCTATTGGACAAAACCGCTTAATGTATTTGAACGACTGGTATTTTTAATAGCGGGATTGCTTTCTTACTATCCTTCCTACGAAACGGATGCTTTAGGTGTCTCTTTGATGCTGTTACTGTTTGGTTATTACTGGTTTAGAGAGAGAAGGCTCTCTGCTGCTTGAGTTTTACTTTTCCTCTCTGATATAGGGGATTCCAAGCTCTTTCGGTGGTTTGATATGTCTTGTCTTAACAATAATGGAGCTTATGATAATTACAATGAAGGTTCCTATGTATGGGAGCATATTGAGAATAGCAGAGGGAATAGTTGTTCCTGTGGCTTGCAGTTGAAATTGTAGTGCATTTATACCACCAAATAGATATGCACCCACAAGTGCTTTAACCGGGTCCCACATAGCAAATATAACAAGTGCTATGGCTATCCAACCTCTGCCTGCTGTAATCCCATCCAGCCAGAAAGGGGCGTATGCCGTTGTCAGGTATGCTCCACCTGCACCAGCCAGTAGGCCTCCAAAGAATGTCCATCCATATCTCACCTTGTAAACACTTATGCCCATGGCGTTTGCAGCTTTTGCATTTTCACCCACAGCTCTTAAATTTAAACCCAACCTTGTTTTGTAGAGAATAAACCACATCACAAAGACAACGATATATGAAAGATAAACTATTAGGTCTTGATTGAAGAATATCATCCCAATATACGGAATGCTGCTCAACATGGGTATCTTCACAGGGGTTAAAGTGTGTGTTAGTGTCATATTTATCCATTTCTGCCCGTAGAATGTTGTGAATCCGCCACCAAAGATGGTAAGAGCCAATCCACTTACTATCTGGTTTCCCCGTAGTGTAATCGATATAAATGCATGGATCAGTGATGCAAATCCACCGGCAAGCACTCCCGCCAAAAAACCCATGTATGGATTTTTTGTGGTGTATGCAACAACAAAGCCTACAAAAGCCCCTATAAGCATCATGCCTTCAACGCCCAAGTTTAGAATACCAGCCCTTTCTGCAAATATTTCGCCTATTGTTGGAAAGAGAAGTATTGTTCCTGCTTTCACCGTATTTGCAAAAAGAACAATATAGATGCTATGATGAGCCATTTTTCCACCTTATTCTATAATTCAGGAATATTTGAGCACCAACGAGACTGAAAAGTGTTATGCTTTCGATTAAGCCAACAATACCGTAGGAAACCCTCATTGTAATCTGAATAGAGTATCCACCACTTGCCAAACCTCCAAAAAGCACCGAAGCTAAGACGGTTATTAAGGGGTCTAAATACGCAATCCACGCAACGATGATGGATGTGTAGCCATAGTCTGCACCTATTTTAACCTGCAGATAGTGGACTATACCCGAGACCTCTGTCATGCCAGCAAGCCCAGCGAGTGCTCCGCTAATAGCCATTCCAATTATTATATTTCTGTTTACACTAATTCCTGCGTATCTGGCTGCAAGTGGGTTGTCTCCTATGACTCTAACTTCGTAACCGAACTTCGATTTTTTAATCAGGAACCATACTACCAGAACCGCAAGAAGTGCGAATATGATGGCGATTGTTAGTCTTGTTCCTTTAAAAATAATCGGCAATATCGCCGTATCAGGGAATGTTTTGGATAGGGGAAAGCCGTAGCTTGAGGGATTTTTCCAGGGTCCATACATCAAGAATTTTAAGATATACAGTGCTATGTAGTTCAAAAGAAGAGTTGTTATAACCTCGTTTACCTCCCAGAATATCTTTAAAAGGGTGGGTATTAAAGCCCATATTGCCCCTCCCACCATGCTTGCAATAACCATAACGGTGAGCATAACTGGTTTGGATAGTCCATTTGATGCAAAAAGAGCGAAGTAGGAGCTGAATATGGCACCCATTATATACTGCCCATAAGCACCGATGTTCCACACGTTCATTCTAAAGACCACTATTAAGCCCGAAGTTATAAGGATTAATGGGACTGCGGCAACGAGGGTTTCTGAAAATGCATACCAGCTTCCAAAGGCGTTTAAAAACAGCCCTTTATATACCAATAAGGGGTTTATACCCGTTATAAGGATGGCTAAAGCTCCAATGAATAGACCCAAGAGGAGCGAGATTATTGGTATCAGTGCTTTGAGGTATCCTGGGGTTTGCTGTCTTTTTTCAAAGTAGAACATCAGGTTTTTACTCCTGCCATCATCAAGCCCAACCTGTTTTTATCCGCCTCTTTTGCATTTAGTATACCAACTATTCTGCCCTCGTACATGACAGCAATTCTATCAGATAGTGAAAGCACCTCATCTAAATCTTCAGATACAAGTATTATTGTTTTGCCTTTGTTTGCTATATCTATTAATTTTTGTCTGAAAAACTGGGTGGAAGCTATATCCAGACCTCGTGTTGGATAAGAGGCTATGAGTAGCTTTGGATTTTCAAGTATCTCTCTTGCCAGAATGAGTTTCTGCATATTTCCACCGGATAGAAGTTTAATGGGTGCAAACGGATTGTCGAGCTTTATTTTGTAGGCTTTAGCCATCATCATTGTATAAGCTAAGGCTTTTCTATAGTTCATTATACCCCTTTTGGACAGTGGAAACCTGTAGTACCTTCTCATTATGGCGTTATCAATTGTTGAGAGATTTGGAGCTACACCCATGGCAAGCCTATCTGCCGGTATGTAGTTTATGCCTGCCTGTGCTATGTATCTGGGTGGCTTGTTTGTAATGTCAATACCGTTGAATACCACTTTCCCCTGAACAGCTTTTTTCAAACCAACAACTGTTTGAACAAGTTCTTTCTGTCCATTTCCTGATATGCCAGCAATACCAAGTATCTCTCCTTTAAAAACAGATAGACTAACGCCTTTTAGAGATTTTAGGCTTTTATCTGAGTGAACGGTTAAGTTTTCTATTTTTAAAATCTCTTCATTACTTTTCGGTCTTTTTCTTGAAAAATCCAGGGTTTGGGTTTTCCCCACCATTAGCTCTGCAAGTTGTGATTTGGTTGTTTCACTTTTTGGTAATGTTTTTATGAGTCTGCCCTTTCTCAGGACGGTTATTGTGTCTGCTATCTGCATGACCTCTTCTAACTTATGGGTAATGAAGATTATGGATTTTCCATCCTCTTTCATTTTCCTTAAGATTTTAAACAGACTCTGTGTCTCCTGGGGTGTTAAAACGGCGGTTGGCTCATCTAAAATAAGAATGTCAGCCCCTCGAAAGAGAACCTTTATAATCTCTATTTTTTGCTGCTCCCCAACAGCTGTCTGCCAAACTTTAACATCCGGTTCAACCTTGAGTGAGTAGAGGTTTTCTATCTCTTTCAATCTCTTTTTCACGGCCTTTTTGTCTATTACAAATCCATACTCTTTCAAACCCAGTATGATATTTTCAAGCACAGTTAAAGTATCAACAAGCATAAAGTGCTGGTGGATCATGCCTATCCCAAGCCTGATTGCATCGAGGGGGTTTTTTATAATGACTTTTTTCCCTTTTATAAGGATGTCTCCGCTTGTAGGCAAGTATATGCCATAGAGAATGTTCATTAGGGTAGTTTTACCAGCACCGTTTTCGCCCAAAAGGGCATGTATTTCACCTTTCCTTAGCTTAAATGATATATCTTTGTTTGCTATTGTTTCGGGGAATACCTTGGTTATATTGCGTGTTTCTAAGATTACTTCATCCATAAATAAAAAAAGAGGCAGCGCCTCAAGTTTTAAGGCCTGCCTACTTGAATATTTTTAGTGTGGAATCGAGCCTACAACTCCTTTGACGAACCATTGGAGGGACAGCTTGTCTTTGTCCGATAGCTCCTCACCTTTTTTAACCCTGAGTTTGCCGTGCTGGTCGTATATCGGACCTTCAAATACTTTGAATTTGCCCTCTTTTATCTCTTGTTCTCTGTTGAGAACATATTTTTTAACCTTTTCAGGCACTGTGTCTCCAAATTTACCCAACTTAACAATTCCTGTTTCAAGTCCGCCCCAATACCTTTCAGATTTCCATGTGCCGTTTCTTACCTCTTTAAGCACCTTTACATAATAGACGCCCCAGTGCCAAGCCCTTGAGGTTAAAACGGTTTTTGGGAATTTGTCGTGTATGTCTCTATCGTATGCTATGGCGTGGATGCCGGCCTTTTTAGCTGCCTCAATGGATGCTGGAGAGTCGCATCCGCTTACTATAATATCTGCTCCGTTAGCTATAAATGTTTCTGCAGCACTCCTCTCCTTAACGGGATTGAACCAGGAGTTTGTCCAGATTACATGCACGGTTGCTTTGGGATTGACCTCTCTTAAACCTATTGTGAATGAGTCTATTTCTCTGACCACTTCTGGAATGGGGAAGGGCGCAACAAAGCCTATGTAGTTGCTTTTGGTCATCATTCCAGCAACCAAACCTGCGAGGTAGTCAACCTGATACATTCTACCGAAGTATGTTCCCATGTTTTTTCTTGTTTTGTAGCCCGAGCAGTGCTCGAAGATAACATCGGGATAATCCTTTGCCACATTGTACATACAGTCCATAAACCCAAAACTTGTTCCAAAAATCACCTTATATCCTTTGTGTATGTAGTCTCTTATAACCTTTTCACACGGTGCACCTTCAGGTACGCTTTCCGAATATGATGTTATTACATAGGGTAGGTGGTTTTGAAGGTATATTCTACCCTCATCGTGCGCCTGGCTCCAGCCACCGTCATTGTGGGGTCCTACATAAAGAAAAGCTACCTTTATTTTGTCCTGCTTTGCATAGCTTGTATTCCCAAGCCACATGGAAATTGAAAAGAGAACCAGAAATAAAATCAAAAACCTTCGCATTTTTTACCTCCCCTCCTTTTTGCTGTCTTTTTATCAATATAAGTTGGTTTGGTCAACCAAAATTTGTTTTTGTTGATTTTTGCTGTTCAGTTAAATAATATTGGTTGACGCAGGTTAATGAGGGGATGAAATGTTAGGATTGTTAAAAAAGGTATTTGGGACTCAAAACGATAGAATTTTGAAATCAATACAGCCCTATGTCAACAAAATAAACGACAGGGAGAGCTGGGCAAAGTCATTGAGTGAAAAGCAGGTTCGTGAGGAGATAAAGAAACTTGAAGAGCAGTATCGGAAGAAGAATGACCTGGATGCGGTTTTGGTGGACTCCTTTGCCCTTACAAGAGAGGTGGCGAGGAGAACCCTGAATATGAGACACTTCGATGTTCAGCTTATTGGCGGATATGTGCTCCACAAGGGAATGGTGGCTGAGATGAAAACTGGCGAGGGAAAGACACTTGTTGCCACACTTGCCCTCGTGTTGAATGCAATGACAAGGAGAGGCGTTCATCTTGTTACGGTGAATGACTACCTTGCAAAAAGGGATGCTCTGTGGATGGGCCCCATTTATCTGTATTTGGGCTTCACTGTTGGGGTCATACAGCAACAGAACAAATCGTTTTTGGTTGAATGGGATGATAAAGAGAAGTTTACAACAAAACTTGTTCCCTGCTCAAGGAGAGAGGCTTATCTTGCCGATATTACATACGGAACAAATAGTGAGTTTGGCTTCGACTATCTGAGGGATAATATGAGCTACTCCTTGGATGACTATGTCCAGAGGGATTTTTACTATGCCATTGTCGATGAGGTCGATTCCATCTTAATCGATGAGGCTAGAACCCCCCTTATAATATCTGGTGTGGCTGACAAACCGTCATCGCTTTACTATAAGATAGATAAAGCTGTAAGGCAGCTAAAAGAGGGTGATTACGAGGTTGATGAGAAAGCCAAGAATGCTGTCCTAACAGATTCGGGTGTTGAGAAGATTCAGAAGCTTCTGGGAATAAAAAACCTTTACGACATTGAGAATATAGAGATACTGCACATGGTTAACCAGTCTTTGAAAGCACACACGGTCTATCTAAAAGATAAGGATTACATAGTGAAAGATGGCAAAGCCATTATTGTTGATGAGTTCACAGGCAGGTTAATGCCAGACAGGAGATATTCAGACGGTCTCCATCAGGCAATAGAGGCAAAGGAGCATTTGAGGATACAGAAGGAGTCCCAAACGCTCGCTTCGATTACTTTCCAGAACTACTTTAGAATGTATGAAAAACTCGCAGGGATGACGGGAACGGCTGCAACTGAGGCAAGGGAGTTTAAAGAGATTTACAACCTTGATGTTGTTGTTATACCTACAAACAAACCTGTCATTAGGGTGGATCATGACGATTTGGTGTTTAAAACACACAGGGAAAAGGTCAATGCTATTATCAATGAGATAGAGGAGAGGTACAAGAAGGGGCAGCCAGTTCTTGTGGGAACGACCAGTGTTGAGAAATCGGAAGAGCTCCATAGAGCCCTCGTTAAAAAGAGGATTCCTCACTCTGTGTTGAACGCAAAACACCATGAGAAGGAGGCTGAGATTATAGCCCATGCTGGGGAGCCGAAGAGGGTAACCATTGCCACAAATATGGCTGGTAGGGGAGTTGATATTAAATTAACAGATGAGAGTAAAAAACTGGGGGGGCTCTTTATCCTTGGCACGGAGAGGCACGAATCAAGGAGAATTGACAATCAGTTGAGGGGAAGGTCTGGAAGACAGGGAGACCCGGGTGAATCAAGGTTTTTCCTGTCGCTTGAGGACGACCTATTGAGGATTTTTGGTTCCGAGAGGATAAAGTTCTTGATGGACAAGTTGGGTGTTGAAGAGGGAGAGGCTATAGAGAACAAGATGATTACACGAGCTATTGAGAACGCACAGAAAAAGGTTGAGGATTACAATTTTGAGATAAGGAAAAACCTGCTTGAATATGACGATGTTATGAACAAGCAGAGGCAGGTGATTTATCAGCAGAGGAGAAGCATACTTGAGGGCAAGGATTTGAAAGAGGATATTATAGGCTATGTTGAATCGATAGTAGACGACCTTGCAGATACCTATCTACCTCAGAATATAGACCCTACCAACTGGGATGTTAATGGCTTTAATAAAGAGATGAGGAGAATTTTTGATAGGACATTTAAAATTAACACTGAAGAGCTTTCAAAAACCAAGCAGAGGGATAAATTGATTGAAAACATAAAAGAAGAGCTTATTAAGGAGTATAACGAGAAAGAGGAACTCATAGGCTCTGAGGAGATGAGGAACCTGGAGAGACAGATTCTTCTTCAGATTGTGGATATGCACTGGAGAGAGCATTTAAAGAATATGGATTATCTGCGTGATGCTGTTGGCTTGAGGGGATATGGACAGAGAGACCCGCTTGTTGAGTATAAAAAGGTCTCGTTTGAAGAGTTTGAGGATATGGTCAGAAGGATTCAAGAGGACACTGTGGCGTCAATCTACCACATAAGGATAGTGGTTGAGTAAGTTTTACATAGAAACACCTTTTGACAACTATTTAATCTTTCAGATAGATAAGAAAATCAACGAAATTTACTTTGCTCCAAAGCGAGAAGGTTTAGGGCTTTCGGGCGAGTTGAGAAAACTTGTTTTGTCTGTTTTTGAACAGTGTAATTTCTCTTTTTTTGATTACAGTCTGTTGAATGTTGGCTCACTGTCTGAAAAACAGTTGAAACTTCATAACTTTTTGATTTCAACAGAGTGCGGGGAGACTTTATACTACTCTGAAGTTGCTGAGAAGTTATTTGGTAGTAGAAAATACGCAAGGGGTGTTGCTCGTCTCCTTTCAGCCAACCGTTTTGCTTTTTTCGTTCCATGCCATAGGGTTTTGGCGAAAAACGGGATTGGTGGTTATTCTGCCTATCAGGGTGTTGAGCTTAAAAGGAAGATTTTGCAGTGGGAGAGTGCTGCATTTTAGTTTATAAAAGGGTGTGATGGGAAATCTGGTGTAAATCGTTTGTTAAGCTGAGAGCTCCTGCTTGAGTTTCTCAAGCTCCTCTCTCTTTTTCTTCAAGAGCTCTGTTTTTCTCTCAATCTCTTTAAGCAGCTCTGCAGATTTTTTCTCACTCTCGCTCTTTATCTGTATTGCTTTATCAAGAGCCTTTTGAATTGCCTCAATTGTTAACTCAAGCTTGTCTTTGAGCTGGTCTTTAAACTTAAAGGTTGTTTCCCTGACCCTTTTTGTTAGGTCGTATCTGACCCTTCCGCAGTGCCTGTCAAATAGCTCAATTGTTGTATTTTTAATATGTTTTTGTGCAATTCTTTTTCCTATAAAGAATGGCAGTTTTGTTCTAAATGTTGTTGCAAATATGTTAAGAATACCCATCTGGTCTTCCAGCATGAAGTAAAAATCGCTTTTCTGGGTAAGCTTTTCGCTGTCAACATAAGCGTTTAGCTTTACATCGAATATGGTTGAGGCTGTGGTTATTATGTTTTCTATCTTTTCGTTTATTCTTTTTGCGAGGTCGTTGTAAATATTTTCCACCTTCTGGGAGATTATATCTGATTGCTCTTTTCTCCAATCTGTGAAAATCTTTAGTATGTATTCATTCATCTTTTGTGTCATATAATTCTCAAACTCTTCTGTGGAAATTTTCTCCCTTGATTTCTCCTTGAAGTGTTCCTGCATCTTTTCAATTAGTGAAGGAAGCTCCCTCTCTTTCAAAAGCTCTATTTCATCATCGAGCTCCCTGTATATCTTTTCTATTCTTTTATCAAGTATGTATTCCAACTCCTCTGCATCTTCCCTAACACTCTCTATAAACCTCGAAAATTCTTTAACTTTCTCTTTTAAGTTGTCTAAGGAGAGCTTCTGTGTTTCTGTCTGGAGCTTGTAAGATGTTAGTGCGTTGTTTATGTATCTTAATAGTGCATTGATGACACTTATAGCTATGATGTTCATTCTCTCTTTAGCTATGAACTCATCCAGTGCTTTTTCTATGGATAGCATTCCGGATTTTTCAAGCAGGTTTTCGTCTTTGCCCAGTTTTGCCTTCAAAGCCAGCTTTGCCGATATTGGGTATATATCTATCTTTTTTGTGGATGTGTATTCCTTAAGGAGATTCTTGTTGAACTCAACAACCTCGTCCAGCTCATCATCTGATACAATATCTATTTTGTTCAGCACAAAAAAGAACTTTTCTGTATATACCTTGACACTTTTCAAAAACTCTATCTCTGCCTCACCAAGGGGTGGGTCTGGACTCATCAAGAATACAGCAGCATCACAGTAGGGCAGGAAGTTGTATGCCACATCTGTGTTGTGTTTAAAAACGCTTCCAATACCCGGCGTGTCAATTATTCTAACCCCTTTTTTTAAGTATTCAGATGGATGATAAACATATACCTCTTTTACCTGAAGCTTGTTTTCAGGATTGTACTTTTCTGTAACATATTTTTCTATCTCTCCAACATCTATCTCTTCTTCGTGTTTATCCAAAAACTTTACTTTTGCTTTTTTTTGCTCCGAATACTGTATTATGGTTACGATTGATGTTAGGGGTAGGATGGATGAGGGAACGATGTTGTCAGAGAGGAGTGCATTTATAAAAGTTGACTTTCCTCTCTTAAACTGCCCGATTACAACTAAGTTAAACTGCTCCTCATCCAATTTCTCTTCTGCTTTTTTAAGGGCAGAGTTTTCACCCTCTATCTTCTTTATCTCTCCGATTTTACTTTTTAGCAGAGATTTTAGCTCCATGGCACACCTCTCCCTCTCTTTGGTTTGAGGTAGAGGTTATCATCCCCTTGGGTGGGGCTTTAAGGCTAACCTCATAGCCTGCCGTCTTTTATACTAAAAAAACGCTTTGTTATCAATAGTTTGTTTTATGCAGTTTATATAAGAATTTGACTTTTGTAAGACTTTGTATAAAAATATTTAAAAAGGATGGGCTGTTGCACTGTATAACTTAACTTATCTTTAATTTTTATAACTATAGAAGGGGGAGAGGTGATAGAACAGCTTGCCAAAAAGACGCGGTGTTATAGGCGTTTTTATGAGGATGTCGGTGTGGATAGAGAGACATTGGTTGGGGTTGTAAAGCTTTTGAGGTTTGTATCCTCGGCACGAAATGCTCAGCCTTTGAAGTATGTTATATCCACAGATAGAGGCATGAACAGTAAGATATTTGGGACACTTAAATGGGCTGGGTATTTTAAAGATTGGAATGGCCCAGAAGTCGGAGAGAGACCCTCTGCATACATCGTTGTGCTTAGAGATAGAAATATCTCTACAGAGGATTTCTCACTAATAGATGCTGGTATTGCCATTCAGACGGCTATGCTTAAGCTTACGGAGCTGGGTTTGGGTGGTTGCCC
>WFQQ01000074.1 GCA_015486965.1 Desulfurellaceae bacterium | reverse complement strand
GTTTAATGCTTAGGCTAAAAACTCTATATCAACCAGGGCTATCTTTCCATCCTGGCTTGTAAAAGAACATCTCGCTTTCATGCGAGGCGAATGAGAATATAATACACTTTTGGGGAAAAGTCAAGGGGGAAGGGGGAAGATTTCTAATTTTTTAATATCCTTATCTTAACAGCAAAAATCACAATCCATGCAAAATTTTTAGGCTCAATATACCAAAATATTCGTGAAGTGCCTTATAAGATTCATACAAATTTTTCATTTTTGGTAAATAATCAAAAAAATTATATTTACCTTCATATAAAAAACCTACTGGTCTTGGATAAACGGAGAACCCGAAATGCTTGAACAAAATCTCTGCCCTTTTCATGTGATAGGCACTTGTCACCAGAAATATATTCTTGCTAAAGTTGAAACGATTGAATAGTTCGTTTGTAAATTTAGCATTCTGATAAGTGTTAAGAGATCGGTTATCAAAGTATACCTTTACATTGCAATTAAACAGCGAACACAATTCATTTAAGTCATGTCTTGCGGATTTTGATTCATTAAACTTTAATCCACCTCCGCTAAATACCAACGGTATATTGTATTTTCTTGAGAGCATTAAACTAAAAACAAGCCTCTCGAAACTCTCTGCGTTCAACTCGATTACACCCCGTGCGTTTGTACCACCTCCAAGAACAACCACAACATTGGCAGTAGAATTGTCAATGTTTACATTTTCCAACGGTTTAACCAGAAAATCCTTTACAGGTGTTATGCTCACTAAATACAAAAATATGGCAGAGAGCAAAAACAAAGCCTTTAATCTTTTTGAAAAAAGAAACGCAAGGAAAAGAACTATTATGAATATTCCTGGAGGCAGAAAAATATAGGTAAAGAGTTTTGAAACAATGTAAATCATACTAAATTATTATATAATGTAATTTGAAAATGGCTACAAAAATTGGTAAGTCTAAGTTAGAAAATTCAAAGCAAATGGGAGGTTAAAATGGAGCTTTTACAGGAAACACTGGAAAAAATAGAAAAGCCTGACAGAAGTTTAGAGAAGGAGATTCAAAATCATTTGGATAATCTAACCAAACCACCCGGTAGCCTTGGGATGCTTGAAGATATCGCAAAGAAGTACTGCTTAGCAAGACATACAATTGCTCCAAGAATAAACAAAAAAGCAATATATACATTTGCGGGAGACCATGGAGTGGTGGAAGAGGGAGTATCTGCCTATCCAAAAGAGGTTACACCGCAGATGGTTTTGAATATGTTGAACGGAGGGGCAGCAATCAATGTTCTGGCAAGACATGCAAATGCTTCAGTTTATGTGGTGGATATAGGGGTGGACTTTGATTTCAAAGACGCACCAGGCCTAATCAAAAAAAAGATTGGAAAAGGAACAAACAATATTAGAAAAGGGCCTGCAATGACAAAAGAAGAGGCTATACAAGCAATAGAGGTTGGTATAGAGCTTGCAAAGACAGCAGTAGAACAAGGAGTGGATCTATTGGGAACAGGCGATATGGGGATAGGGAATACAACACCTTCGGCAGCACTGTTTGCAGCATTAATGCAAGAAAAGGTTGAAAATATAACAGGTAGAGGCACGGGCATAGACGATAACAGGCTTAAAAACAAAATAGATGTAATAAAAGATTCTCTTGAGGTAAACAAAGAACACCTTACCGACCCGATAAGCACGCTTGCAGCTTTGGGTGGCTATGAGATTGCGGGGATTTGCGGATTAATACTGGGTGGAGCTGCCAATAAAATTCCAGTGGTTGTTGATGGTTTCATTTCCTCGGCAGGAGCCATAGTGGCATATAAAATAAACCCTGTAGTGAAAGAATACATATTTTTTAGCCATAAATCACAGGAAACCGGACATGTAAAGTTTTTGAACTGGATAGGTGAAAAACCTATTCTTGACTTGGGCATGAGGTTAGGCGAGGGAACAGGCGCCGCTCTGGCAATGACAATAATAGAAGCAGCAATAAAAATCTACAACGAAATGGCAACTTTCGACTCAGCGGGTGTCTCCAAAAAAGAATGAAATTTATCAGCCAAAAAAGCCAATCTTGAGGTGACTCTCAAGATTGGCTTCATTAAAGTTTTTTAGCAGTTCCGATACGGGTAACAAACTCAGAACACGGTGATTTTAGTTCTTTCTGCTTCTTTTAGTTTACCTTTAATAATAAGGAATGCTTCTATTTTGCGTTGACAGTTAAAAAATAAAACTTGGAAAAATTGTAAAAATTCAATAACCTTATAGAGATACCTACCTGTCTCTTATACACATCTCCGAGC
>WFQQ01000073.1 GCA_015486965.1 Desulfurellaceae bacterium | reverse complement strand
AAATAGGGCTTACAGACGATGAAAAGAAAATATTAGAAGTTATTCGTTTAATCGAACAGGTAATGAGTAAGGTGCAAGATTTACTAAAAGTTAGTTCTGAACTTCGAATCTATCAAAGATATTTAGAATACTCTGAGAAAATATATACCACATTTTCAGATACAAAAAAATCAAAAATTCAGGAGATATACAATACTATACAAGGAGACATAGAAAAATTTTACTTAATGCTCCATCCCAACGAACCTCACAGAAATATAAGACTTATGGTTGCATTTGGCAGAAGGGCAAGCACCGAGTTGAAGATTAAATCGTTCGGACGATCTGGAGAAGATCCTAGAGCTTTAACAAGTGAAGGGCATCTCGATTCTTTAGGGTTGTGTATATTTCTCTCATTTATTAAAAAGTTTAACAAGGGCTGCCCGCTGGTTATTTTGGATGATGTAGTAACTACAATAGATGCCTCCCATAGACATAAACTAGCCGAACTACTGCTAAAAGAGTTCGGAGATTATCAGCTTATTGTTACTACTCATGATGGGATTTGGTATGAACAACTTGTAAATATGCAAAGAGCATTAAATGTACAAGGCAATTTCAAAGATATGGAAATTATAGCGTGGAGTGTAGATACTGGTCCAATAATCAAATCATTTAAGCTCCAATGGGAAAAGATACAGGATAAGTTGAGAAACCATGACAAAACTGGAGCCGGTAACCAATGTCGGGTATATTTAGAGTGGTTATTAAAAGAAATTTGCGAGCAATTAGAGGTCCATATTCCTTATAAGCAAAGTGGAAAATATACAGTAATAGACTTATTTGACCCTGCAGAAAAAAGAATAAAAGAGAAATTAAAAGAAAATGAATTAAAGAATGAACTTTTGGGGAAATTTGAAAATTTGAGAGCCACCTCATTTATGGGAAATCTACTTTCTCACGATAACCCAGAAATAGAAAACTTATCCATTGAGGAAGTTAAATCTTTTTGTAGAGCAGTACGTGATCTTCACGAGGCTCTTTTATGCCCTAAATGTGGAAAGTTCTTAAAATACTTTAGAGATTCAAAAATATTGAGGTGTCCTGATCTTAGGTGTGAAAGCCCTAAAAAGGGGGAAACCAAATGAAAGAAATATCATCATCCTTCCGCCACGACTCTGCGGTGCTTTACACCTTGCCTTTATCTAGGCCTGATGACAAGGGGATAAACGTCTCGCTTACACTCATCCGCAGTTTACCTTGCAAACCGTTTTTTATCTACACATGTTATATAACAATTTATATCACACCCTTTAAAAACCAAATAAGGAGGAATATACATGACAAACGGAGATGTTAGAATTCAAGAAAAGTTATTTAGTAGTGAAACGTTAGGTAAGACCATGAACGAAAATGCTCTAAAAATAACCGATGATTTGGTGATTGAAGATAAACCTGATATTAAGAAATATTCCTTAGATGGTGTTTTAAACAGGGTGATTCTAGGTGATGCCTTAAAGGTTCTTAAAAAATTAACTGAAGAATCTGTAGATATGATCTTCATGGATCCACCCTATTTTCTGCAACTACCAAATAAAAAACTAAGGCGTTGGACCGTCAAAACAGAAGTTGATGCCGTAAATGATGATTGGGATAAATTTGAATCATTTGAAGAATATGATAATTTCATTAAAAATATCTTAACAGAGCTTAAAAGAGTAATGAAACCCAATGCTACTATTTGGGTGATTGCCACATATCATAGTATTTTTAGAATTGGTAAAATTATGCAGGATTTGGGGTTTTGGATACTTAACGATGTTCACTGGGTAAAAACAAATCCTATGCCTAATTGGTTGGGAGTTAGATTTACAAATGCAACAGAAACATTAATTTGGGCAGTAAAAGATAAAAAAGCAAAGAAATACACATTTAATAAAGAATGGGCAAAGAAATTTGGAATAGGAAAAGTAGGTGCTAATGTTTGGGTTCTCCCGATATGTAATGGGAAAGAGCGATTAAAAGATGAAAAAGGTAAAAAATTACACTCTACCCAAAAACCTATTGAGCTTTTGAAAAGAGTTATATTAACTTCTACAAAAGAGGGAGATGTTATTTTGGATCCTGTAGCAGGCGTAGGGACAACTGGATATATTGCTAAAGCACTTAACAGGAATTTTATAATGATAGAAATCAATCCAAAATATGTAGGAGGTATTAAAAAGAGATTTCAAAAACCATTAAACATTAATTTAAACATATCGCAGAAAAAACAAAGAAAAATCCAGGAATATCTCAATTTAGGTGAGTAAGATGGTAAGACATTTAATATTCATAGTAAATGACAACACATGGAATGAACATAATAAGGTGGGAATTGCGGGGATTAATGATGGAATCGCTAAGAAAGATAGCAAAACCTACAAAAAGGGAGAAATAATCCCTAAAGCAAGACAAGGCGCAATATCTGAAGTTTCAGGAATACGGCCTGGTGATGTTATTTATTTTAACAGGATGGGTAGTAAAGAGCATCCACCGGAGCTCTTGGGGATTTATAAAGCCACTTCAAGAGCATATTACGATCCTAGTTCATTATATCAAGGGGCAATTTATGTAAAAGAGAATTTACCATTTAGAATAGAATTCGAATGCTTGCATAATTTTAAAAATCCAATAAATATAGATGAAATTTGGATTTTAAAAGACAAAGGAAAAATCTGGACATTGCAACAAAGCAGAGGGGATGCCGTTGGAGTACACGCGTGCATTGGTATTACAAAATTAGAAGCAGAAATCATAAACAGGTTGTTTGTTGCCAATAATCTTACTGAAGCAGCACCACCCGATTATCTCTCTAAAAGAGTAGGGTTAGGTTTAACAAATATAAATAAACAAGAGTTACCTTTAAACTTTAAAGAGGATAGAACTGGACAATTACATTATGAAGCAGTCTTAGAATCTTTAATGTTAGATGATTTTGCTGATGGAAAACACAAAGAGATTTTTGGAGATTATGATGAGTTTATTCATTATGTCCCAACAGGCTCACGGAAGGAAATAGACATTCTTTTAATAAAATATGATGGGGATGAAATAGTGTGGTATCAAATCTTAGAGTTAAAGTCATCTACATTTACTATGGGTGAATTACAGCGTCTCATTGATTATGAGAAATGGTTCATAGAAACCAAGGCAGAAACCCCTCTTCAAGTTCATCCAGTTGGTATTGCCTATAATTTTAATAAAGATGTTATAGATTTTGTTAAAGGCAGAGAAAGATATAGAGAACGTCCTATACGATTGATCAAATATTCCTTTAATAGTAGTACAAAGCAAATAGATCTAAAGGTGGTAGTATGAACTATGAGAGATTTAAAGAGATTTTAAATAGACACATTTTTAAAGGAGAAAAAATAGATCTTTTGAAAAAATTGGCCGAAAGACCTGAGCGTTTCATAGGCTTGTTTAGACCTACTAAACCAGGTGCTAAAATACTACAACATCTCTTACAATCTCATGAAATAAGGTTTGGAGATGCAATGGAAGAACTAATCACAGAAATTATTGAAGATTTAGGTTATAGAAATCTTCCTAAAAATATCAGAAATAGTGAGGGAGAAACACTTTCTATTGACCAGTATTTTACTAATGAAAACACATATTATTTCATTGAGCAAAAAGTAAGGGATGATCATGACTCTACAAAGAAAAGAGGTCAAATAAACAATTTTGAGAAAAAATTAGAAGTCCTACATAACTCCCATGGCGGGAATTTGATTGGTATTATGTATTTTATAGACCCAGATTTAAGGAAGAATCAGAATTTCTATATTGAGAAACTTAGAGAATTTTCTGATTTTTATGGTGTGGAACTTCATCTATTCTATGGTCGTGAGTTGTTTGAGTATTTCGATAGCCCTCAAGTATGGGACGATTTGATACAGTGGCTCAAAAGATGGAAAGATGAACTGCCGGAATTACCAGAAATAAATTTTGACGAAAATCCAGAAGAAAGCTTTGAAGAAATTAAAGAATTAGAAATCAGATACTGGAGGAAAATCCTGCAAAATGACAAGTTATGGGAAGAAGGGATAATCCACGTTTTGTTTAGAAATAGAGAAACTCTCAGATTAATTTTGGAATTTTTCAGACAACAACAATCAACCCCTTATAGAAACCTTGAAAGATTATTAACGGAAAGACTGAGGAGATATTATGATTAGGAATAGGTGTGGTGCGGAACTCTTCACCTACTTCCGCAGGCTCGCCCTTTAGTTCGACTAACAAGCAGGGACCTGGTCCGGGCTCTCAACCCTTACCCAAATCGCCTTCGACGACTCCAGATTTCCGCAACGCATTACCCTCAATGTAATTTAAACACTGACTCACAAAAGAATAACAGAGGCAGCCCAAGATGAAAGCTTATAAACAACCTAACCTGCTACACAAGCTCTGGCCACACTCCATTATAACCTTGAACCATAGCTCTCTATAACCCAACTTCATAGTTCTGCAAATAGAAAGCTGATTATTTCTTTCTTTTTTAGGACATACTTCCCCTTGTTAAGAGAAAAATCTTTTCGTATAATGCTTTCCCATGAAGGCAAAAGAAAAGGTGTATAAGGCTCTTAAAAAGCGGTTTAAGGATAGATGCCTGACGGATAGGCTTAGTCTTGTCCAATACTCCTACGATGCAACCCAGATGATGTTTCCACCAGATATGGTTATTCTTACAGAAAACACAGAAGAGGTCTCATATGTAATGGAGATAGCAAATAGATTTCGTGTACCTGTAGTTCCAAGGGGATGGGGAAGTGGTTTTACTGGCGGTGCACTGAATGTTAACGGAGGAATTTGCCTCTCCCTTGAAAAGATGGACAAAGTCCTTGAGCTTGACCTTGATAATCTTATGGTCTGGGTTCAGGCAGGAATGGTTAACTACGACCTTCAGGAGCATGTAAAACCTTACGGGCTATTCTTCCCTCCCGACCCATCAAGCTGGAAGTTCTCAACCATAGGAGGAAACATAGCAGAAAACGCAGGGGGACCGAGAGCTGTAAAGTACGGCGTGATGAAAGATTGGGTTAAAGGTCTCGAAATAGTCCTTGCGGACGGTTCAGTCTTAAACATAGGCTCAAAGAACATCAAAGATGTGGCGGGCTATGACCTTGTTGATTTGATAGTGGGAAGCGAGGGAACGCTTGCGGTTGTAACAAAGGCACTCCTCAAACTTCACCCTATCCCTGAGGCAAAGAAAACCATGCAACTCATCTTCAACAGTATGAGAGAGGCTGCAGCAATGGTAAATAAAATCATCTTATACGGGGTTATACCCGTTGCCATAGAGTTTGTAGATAGATTTTCTATCAAAACCGTAAAAGAGGCAACAGGAGTGGACTTACCCGATGCAGATGCTATCCTGATTGTAGAGGTAGATGGAAGCAAAGCAGAGGTTGAACTTGACAGTAAAAAAATAGAAGAATTGGCTAAGAAAAACAGCTCCATTATATCCTTTAAGGTGGCAAAAGACGAAAAGGAAGCTGAAGAGGTCTGGTTTGCAAGGAGAACCATATCTCCAACGCTAAAAAGAATAGCCGATGGGAAGCTCAACGAAGATATAGTAGTTCCCCGCTCAAAACTTGCGGATATGATAGAGAAACTTGAAAAAATCTCAAAGAAATATGGACTGCCCATTGTAAACTTTGGCCACGCTGGAGATGGAAACATACATGTGAACATCATGTACCACACAGATAATAAGGAAGAATCAAAGAAGGCTCACCTTGCAATGAACGAGGTTTTTGAAGAGTGCATAAAGCTTGGAGGTTCAATAACGGGTGAACACGGTGTCGGAATAACAAAACAGGATTTTTTAGAAAAACAGCTTGGAACAAGGCAGGTGGAGCTTCTTAAAAGTATAAAAAGGGCTTTTGACCCAAACAACATATTGAATCCCAACAAGATGAGGCTTTAGTCTAATGGATAAAAGACTTTACGAAACATGGGAGTCTTGCGTCAAGTGTGGAATATGCAGAAGCGTCTGCCCCGTCTTCAAAGAAGAAAAATCAGAACCGTATGTTGCTCGAGGCCATATTACACTTTTGAGTGAGTTCATAAAAGGCAATATAGACTTTGATGAAGAGACATCCAAGGATTACCTATACAAATGCCTGCTATGCACAACCTGTGTTGAGTCATGCCCAAACAACTCAGAAACAGACACCATTGTAGAAATAGCTCGCCATGAGGTTATAAAGAAACATGGCCTACCCACATACAAAAAGGTCATGTCCAAGCTACTGAAAAGCAGGAAACTAATGGATTTTGCATTCAAAAGCGCTTCAGCATTTTCAGGTTATTTCACAAACAGCACAGAGCTTCCAAGAAAAGGAATTAGATTAAAGTTTCCCGTAAAAGGCATCGATAAAAACAGGGTCTTACCGCCACTCTCCAGAAAAACCTTCCTTGAAAAATACGGTTCAGATAAAAAAAAGGGTGAGATAGCAGTGTTTCCCGGATGCCTGATAAACTACACCTACACTGAAATAGGCGACGCCTTTATGGAAATTTTGAGGAAGTTAGATATTCCATACACAGTTCCCGCTACACAACTCTGCTGCGGTGCGCCCATATATTTCTCAGGCAACTTTGAAGATGCTCAATTTTTGGCCAAAAGGAACATAGAGTTATTTTTGAGCTTAGATGTTGACAAGATTGTTGTATTGGAGCCCACTTGCGCCAGCATGATAAAGATAGACTACCCCAAGTTATTCATGTATTTTGAAGATAGAGAGTGGGAAAACAAATCAAGGGCAGTGGCTGAAAAGATTACCGACCCTATAAGCTTTTTATATTCGAAAGATGAGCTTTTAGGAAAATTGAAGAAACTCAACATAAAGACCACATATCACGATCCATGCCATTTAAAAAGAACATTAAAAATAAAGAAGGAACCGAGAGAGTTTCTGCTATTAACAACAGACTTTAAAGAGATGAAAGATGCAGATAGATGTTGTGGAAACGGTGGAACATTCAGTCTTGACTATAGAGAAACATCCCTAAAGATAGCTTCAAAAAAGGTAAAAGGCATAGTTAACTCTAAAGCTGAATACCTCATTACATCGTGCAGTGCCTGTATTATGCAGCTTGCAGACATTCTCAACCTTGAAAACAAAAACCATATTAAGATAAAACATCTGCTTGAGGTAATTAATGAAGCTCTGGAGGCAAAAGATGGAAGTTAGAAAAGCAGTTTTGCCTGTTGCTGGCTTTGGCACAAGGTTTCTACCAGCCACAAAATCCTCATCCAAAGAGATGCTACCCCTTGTTGATAAACCACTCATCCACTACGCCGTCGAAGACGCAATCAACGCAGGAATCAATCAGATTATATTTATCACAGGCAGGGGTAAAAGAGCTATAGAAGATTACTTCGATATATCTTTTGAGCTTGAGTACCATCTAAAAATGCAGGGCAAAGATGAGCTTTTGAAGCAGATGAGAGAGATAAGTGAGATGGCTGACTTTGTATATGTGAGACAGAAAGAACCAAAAGGGCTTGGACATGCTGTTTTGAGGGCAAAGGATGTTGTGGGAGATGAACCGTTTGCGGTGATTTTGGCGGATGATGTAATAGAAAACTCAAAAAGTGGAACAAAACAGCTGTTGGATGTCTTTGAAAGATACCACTGCTCCGTAATAGGACTTGAGCAAGTTAACCCAGATGAGGTATCCAGCTACGGTATTGTATCTGGAGTGGAGATTGAAAAGGGTGTTTACAAATTGGACAACTTTGTGGAAAAGCCAAAAAAAGAGGAAGCACCAAGCAATCTTGCAATAATAGGAAGATACATATTCACACCTTCTATCTTCAGGGAGCTTGAAAAAACACAAGCTGGTGCTAAGGGAGAGATACAGCTCACAGATGCTATAGCCTCACTGAGCAAAAAAGAGGTTATCTATGGCAAGCTTTTAGACGGAAAAAGGTTCGATTGCGGAAACAAGCTTGGCTTTTTGAAAGCCACAGTGGAGTTCGCTTTGCACGATAAAAACCTCAAATCTGATTTTGAGAAGTACTTAAAAGAGGTGGTCAAATGTTAGATATAAATATTTTAAGAAAAACACCAGAGATACTAAAGGAAAATCTTAGAAAAAGGTTTTCAAATATAGATGTTGAAGAGCTTAAAGAATTGGACGAAAGTGTTAGAAAGGCAAAGTCTCACCTGGATGAACTCCTATCAAAACGAAACAGACTGTCTAAGGAGATAGGGAAAAAGAAGGCGAAAGGTGAAAACACAGATAACCTAATACAAGAGGTCAACAAAATAAACACTTTGATAGAAGAGGCTGAAAATGAGTATAAAAGCACTCACAAAAAGTTTATGGATAGGTGGTTGCTTATTCCCAATCTCTTAGATGACGATGTACCGTTTGGTGAAGATGAGAGTTTCAATGTGGAAATTAGAAAGTGGGGAACACCAAAGGATTTTGATTTTAAGCCCCTTGAACACTTCGAAATTGCAAAAAAATTGGACATACTGGATTTTGAAAGGGCAGCAAAACTCTCAGGTTCACGCTTCGTGGTTTACAAAGGCGATGGGGCAAGGCTTGAAAGGGCTCTAATAAACTTTATGTTAGACCTGCATACAAAAAAACATGGATACAAAGAGATTATACCACCATATATAGTTAACTATGAAATAATGGTTGGCACAGGGCAATTTCCAAAATTTATAGAAGAGGCGTATGAAACAGATGGCCAATACCTTATACCTACAGCAGAGGTTCCACTTGTAAATCTGCACAGAGAGGAGATGCTTAGTGAGGATGAGCTCCCCATAAAGTATGTGGCTTACACGGCATGTTTCAGAAAAGAGGCTGGCAGCTACGGAAAAGATGTTAAAGGAATAATAAGGCAGCACCAGTTTAACAAGGTGGAGCTTGTGCAATTCACAAAACCAGAAGAATCCCAGAGTGCTCTGGAAAGTCTAACCAATGATGCAGAGGAGGTTTTAAAACTGTTAGGCTTGCCGTATCGCGTTGTGATGTTGTCAAGCGGAGACATAGGTTTCTCTGCCGCAAAAACATACGATATTGAGGTGTGGCTTCCTGGACAGAACAGGTATAGAGAGATATCATCATGCTCAAATACGCGTGATTTTCAAGCTCGGAGGGCTTCTATAAAATTCAAGGACAGTTCAAAAAAGAAACGCTTTGTCCATACATTGAATGGCTCTGGTGTTGCAGTTGGCAGGTGTGTCGTTGCAATCTTAGAAAACTACCAGCAGAAAGATGGTACGGTCAAGATTCCTGAAGCTCTGGTTCCCTATTTCGGAAAGGATAAAATAGGGTGATGGGTTTTGTTGAAGATATAAGGTTTAGACAGTTCGGAGCAAGGTGTATCTTTTTCAACAGACATGGCGGGGTAAGCCCTGAACCTTACTCATCCTTGAACTTTAGCACAACTGTGGGGGATAGCCCAGAAAATGTTAATAAAAACTTCGAGATAGCAAGAAGAGCAGTTGGAGTAGACAGGATAAAAACGGTAAACCAAATTCACTCAAACAGAATAGTAGAATATGGTGAAAACCAAGAAAAAGCTGACGGAATCTTCACAAATAAGAGAGGAATCTTCCTTGCCATAAAGTTTGCTGACTGCCTGCCTATTGCACTTATGGATGTGGAGAAAAAAATAATAATGGCCATTCATGCAGGATGGAAGGGAACATACCTAAAAATATCTAAAAATGCTTTAGAAAAACTACTATCGTTTGGTTGCAAATCCAAAAATATTATTATTACGATAGGACCTCATATATGTAAACACTGCTATGAGGTAAAAGAGGATGTTGCATCAAAATTCAGCAGCATGTTCATCAACTCTAAAAACGGCAAGACATTTTTAGACCTCTCTTTAGCCAACAGAGAGCAGTTCAAAGAGATGGGCGTTCCAGAAGAAAATATTAAAGATTTGAACATCTGCACATTTGAGAACGAAGATTTTTTCTCATACAGAAGGGACAAGCTCTGCGGAAGGAACATGGGCGGAATAATGTTAGTTGACAACTATTAAAAATAATTATATAAAATTTTTAGTCGGGTTAAGGAAGTCCGGTGAAAATCCGGCACTGCCCCCGCAACTGTGAGGCTGACGAAACCCTCTTTAGCCCTTTAAAAAGGGGCAGCCACTGTTGGGAGAGGCTCTTTTAAGCAGAAGGGTCGCCCGATGGGAAGGCTGAGGGGAGTAGGATGAAGCCGAGTCAGGAGACTTGCCCGACAAAAAACGAACGGGAGGTTCGATATGATTAAATTCCCCACCAAAACATGACATCCCCATATCCATAACAATACGAAAGCATGAAAAAATTATAAGGGGGTTGTTGTGTTCTCATCAATTATTAAAAGGGACGGAAGGGTTGTTGAGTTTAACCCTTCAAAAATTACAGATGCCATAGCTAAAGCTGGCAAGGCAACAGGGGAATTCGATTATGAGGCAGCAAAAAGACTCACCATAAGGGTTCTGGACTTAGCGTATAGGCTCATAGGGGATAGAAACCCAACAGTTGAGGAGATACAGGATATAGTTGAAGAGGTTCTTTTAAACTCAACATTCAAGAAAACGGCAAAAGCTTACATTCTCTACAGGGAACAGCACGCACAAATTAGAAAACTGAAAAACAAAGCCGATGTGGAATTGGTTGACAACTACCTGGACAAACTTGACTGGGAAGTGAAAGAGAACTCAAACATGAGCTACTCCCTTCAAGGGCTGAATAACTATGTCTCATCTGCCATAACAAAAACATACTGGTTGAATAAGATTTATCCCAAAGAGATTAGGGATGCCCACTTAAGCGGAGATTTCCATATTCACGACTTAAACTCCTTAAGCGTTTACTGCGTGGGGTGGGACTTGCAAGACTTACTCATAAAAGGCTTCAGGGGTGTAAAGGGAAAAGTAGCAAGCAGACCAGCAAAACATTTCAGGAGTGCTTTGGGGCAGATAGTAAACTTCTTTTACACCCTTCAGGGTGAATCCGCAGGCGCACAGGCATTTTCAAATTTTGACACATACCTTGCCCCTTTTGTGGCCTATGACAACCTCTCTTACTATGAGGTTAAACAGGCGCTGCAAGAGTTTATTTTCAATATCAATGTTCCCACGAGAGTGGGTTTTCAAACCCCGTTCACAAACCTCACATTAGACCTGAAAGTTCCACAGTTTATGCAAAACCAAGCTGTAATCATTGGTGGAAAAACGGTGAATTCATCTTACGGAGAGTTCCAGAAAGAGATGGATATGATAAACAGAGCGTTCATGGAGGTTATGAGTGAGGGCGATGCAGATGGAAGGGTATTCACATTCCCCATTCCCACATACAACATTACAAAGGATTTCGACTGGGATAATCCAAACTTAGAACCCCTATGGCAAGCCACTGCAAAATATGGCATACCCTACTTCGCAAATTTCATCAATTCCGACATGAAGCCAGAAGATGCCCGTTCAATGTGCTGCAGGCTAAGGTTAGACACAAGGGAGTTGAGAACTCGGGGCGGAGGATTGTTTGGCTCAAACCCTTTAACAGGCTCTATAGGTGTAGTTACGATAAACCTTCCAAGAATAGCGTTTCTCTCAAAGCCAAGCGATAGACCAACAGACGAGTTTTTCACAAGACTAACCTCACTCATGGAACTTGCAAGAGAGAGTTTGGAAATCAAAAGAAAGGTGTTGGAAGGTTTTACAGATTCAGGTCTCTACCCATATTCAAAGTTCTATCTAACAACGATCAAGGAAAGGTTCGGGGAGTACTGGAAAAATCATTTTTCCACCATAGGGCTCGTTGGAATGAATGAGGCATGTCTCAACCTTCTTGGAGAGCCAATAACCTCACAAGTTGGACAGGAATTCGCATTGAAAACATTGAGATTTATGAGGGAAAAACTTGTGGAGTTTCAACAAAAGACAGGAAACAACTACAATCTCGAGGCAACACCTGCAGAGGGAGTTAGCTACAGGCTCGCCCTTCTGGATAAGAAACGATATCCAGAGATAATAACAGCTGGAACAAAAAGACCTTACTACACAAACTCTTCCCAACTACCAGTGAACTATTCAGACGATGTATTTGAAGTTTTAGAGCTGCAAGATGAACTGCAATCAAGCTACACAGGCGGAACTGTTCTGCATATATTTGTCGGAGAAAAAATAACGGATACAAGAAGCATAAAACTGCTGATAAAAAACATCTTTGAGAACTACAGGCTTCCATATCTGACTATAACACCAACATTTTCCATCTGTCCCATACATGGATATATAGCTGGAGAACATGCAGAGTGCCCAATATGCAAAGCAGAGAGAGTGGAGGAGATAGAAAAAAAGATAAAAGAGCTAAAAAAAGAACTTAAAGAGGCAAGTTAATGGAGGTGCATTATGACAAGAGAGGAAATTTTGAAAAGAATTGAGGAGCTTGAGAAGGCAAAAATGGATGTGAGGGGCGAGAAGTGTGAGGTCTATTCACGGGTGGTTGGATATCTGAGACCTGTTCAACAATGGAACGACGGCAAACAGGAAGAATTCAGAGAGAGAAGAACATTTAAGATATCATGATATTTGGAGGGCTCCAGAAATTCTCCTTAATAGACTACCCTGGAGAGCTTGCAGCCTTAGTTTTCACGGTGGGATGTAACTTTAGGTGTCCCTACTGCCACAACCCAGAGCTGGTTTACGGCACAGCAAGAAAAATTGACGAGAGTTATGTTTTAAGCTTCTTAAAAAGGAGAGTTGGCAAGCTCACAGGGGTTTCCGTCACAGGTGGAGAGCCCACTCTACACGGCGCTCAACTTGTAAATTTTGTGGAAAAAGTGAGATCGATGGGTTTTAAAGTGAAATTAGACACAAATGGCTCAAACCCAGAGCTCATTAAACATATGATTGGGCAAAAACTTTTAAACTACATTGCAATGGATATAAAGGCGCCGTTGAACAAATATCGCTTACTAACAAAATCCAACATAGATGAAAAGCAGATCGAAAAAAGTATAGCGATAATTATGAATTCCAACATTGAATACGAGTTTAGAACAACAGTAGTGAAGGGATTACTGACCCAAAAAGATATTGAGAATATCTTAAAAATAATTGAAGGTGCAAGACTCTACTGCATACAAAATTTCAGCAAAACAAAAACTTTAGACACTCACTATTTAAACAGGGAAAGCTTTGGAAAGAATGAACTTAGCGAACTAAAAAAACTATGTGATAGGTATGTTAAACAATGCGTAATTAGGTAGGAGGAACAGATGAAACTAAAAAAACTTCTTGCTCTTGGGTGTGCATTGGCTATGTTGAGCACCTACGCACACGCACAGGATAATGTAATTGTTGTAACGGCAACGAGAACAGAGTCAAACATACTAAACACTCCTTCGCAGGTAAATGTTATAACACAAAAACAGATAGAGAAGGATGGAGCTATTTTTACAAAAGGGGCGCTAAAATATGTGCCTGGGCTTTCTATTGTATCAAATGGAGCCTTTGGCGGTACAACAACAGTTTTTATGAGGGGACTTTCCAGCAGATATATTAAAACCTTAATGGACGGGGTGGATGTTTCAGACCCTACCCTAATTCAGCCGTACTACGATTTTGCAGACCTATTACCAGACGACATAAACAGGATTGAGGTGGTTCAGGGTGCACAGAGCGGACTGTATGGAGCAAATGCCGTTGGAGGTGTTATAAATATCATAACAAAGAGAGGCTCTGGCAAACCCCATGTAATAGTGAAAGAGGAGTTAGGTTCTGACTCTACATTTAAAGAGTCAGCTGAGGCAGGTGGTGTTTCAAATGGATTGAGCTTTTACATCAACGCACTCAGATTGGACACAGACGGTATTTCAAAAATGGACAAATACAACCCCACTGACCACTCATACTCAAAGGGAGACGAAGACGACTCATATCACCAAACAGCTTTTTCTACAAGACTGGAATACGAGCTCGGCTCTCTCTCAAAGCTCGGTCTTGTGTTAAAATGGTACAAAACGAGGAACTACTTAGACAATGGATGGTATGTTACACCTGATTACCACTACTTTCCTGACGATAACGCACCTACTAACAATACTCCAACGGCTAAAAGTTTAAGAGTAAACAAACACTTTCTTTTATCAAAACTCTACATAACCAAACAGATAGGAAACCTGAAAATTAATTTAAACGGGTATTACACCCACACATTTAGATACTTCAAATCTGCACCTGGATGGAACAACTACAAAGGCAGAAGATGGGGTTCAAACATCTTAATAACATACAAAATAAACCGTACAAAAATAACAGCTGGTGCTACTGGAAAAATGGATAAATATGAGGATTCAAGTCCCTTTAAGAAGTTGAGATACAACTACGCAGGCTTTTTGGAGTTGCTTCAAAAAATTGGAAATATCAAACTGCAGGCTACAGCAAGAGAAGACGACTTCAAAACATTTGGAAAACATTTTACATACAAATTGGGGGCAAACTACCTACTTGAAAAAACACACACCATACTTAAAGCAAACTTCGGAACTGGATTCAGAGCCCCAAGCATTTATGAACTATACGCTCCACCCATCCCATCATGGTATTTCCTGGGTGGAAACAAAGATTTAGACCCAGAGAAAGCGAAAAGCTGGGATTTTGGGTTTATACAACTCATACCCAACAACATTAAAATTAGCTTCACATACTTTAAAAATATAATCAAAGATAGAATTACATACTACACAGACTACACAACCTGGCAATCAACCTACAGAAATGCAAAAGGCAAAACGGTTACAGATGGAGTTGAACTGGGAATTAGTGCTAAACCTCTGAAATTCCTGACAATAGGGGCTAACTACACCTATACAGCAAGTAAAGACCCTGAAACGGGAATTCAGGCAGCGAGGGTGCCCTTAAGGGTATATACAGGATTTGTTACACTTACAGGACTTAACAAAAGGCTGAATGCAACACTCACAGGAAGATACATTGGCAAGAGATACGATGACAGAAAACACCTGAAACAGACAGGCAAGTATGCAGTTTTTGACTTCACAGCAAGCTATGAGGTAAACAAAAATCTATCCGCATCCCTTACAGTTAAAAACATTTTCGATAGATTTTACGAAGAGGTATATGGGTATTCAACGCTGCCAAGGTCGGTGTTCGCCACTGTTTCATATAGATTTTTTTAGCCACCCTCCAATTTTCTCTCTATAACTTAAGCCGCTGCGTTTGTCCTGCGCGCAGCGGCTATCTTTAAATCATCTCTTAACACCACAAATACAAAAAAATGGCTTAGAAGAGATCGGGTTTTTAAAAATAACAGGATTCTGAACCAAAAAAGTCTTTTTAAGATTCTCTTCATTTACAATGTCTTCGGGTCTACCAACAGATAGGACAACTCCATCTTTCAAAAGCAGCAACCTATCACAAAATTCACTTGCTATATTTAAATCGTGTAAAACCGAAACAATGGTCAAATCCAAATTGCTTTTTAGTCTAACCAGCAACCTGATTATGCGCTCTTGATGATTAACATCCAAATTAATCAAAGGCTCATCTAAAAGTAAAAGTTTGGGTTCAGAAGCTAAAGCACGAGCTATAAAAACAAGTTGTCGTTCGCCTCCACTTAGCTCAGTTAGATATTTTCCCTTCGAGTCCCCTATTCCGCAAAGATTTAGAGCCTCTGAAACCTTTTTTCTATCCACCCTACTCTCAAATAACTGAAATTTTCCAAAGTGAGGTATCCTTCCCAAACCAACAAACTCTTCCACTTTAACAAAGTCATAAGAAGGTGATTGTGAGACAAAGGCTACTACTTGCGAAAACTCTTTGCGTTTATAGCTCCAGATGTCAATATCGTCAAGCTTAATCACGCCTCTTTGCGGTCTATAAATCCTTGACAATAACTTCAAAAGAGTGCTCTTACCAGCTCCATTTCTTCCCGCTATACAGAAAAACTCACCCCTTTTAACAGAAAAAGAAATCCCTTTCAAAACCTGCCTTGCACCGAAAGAGAACTTTAAGTCCAGAACTTTAATCACACCATACCCCTATTTTTCGAAAGCACATAGATAAATGTGGTTCCACCTATTATACCCGTTATTACACCAACGGGAAGCTCGATGGGCGAGACTATGCTCCTTGCAACAGCATCGCAGAGTATCAAAAAACTTCCACCGCCAAAAAACGATAGAGGTATCAGCAACCTGTAATCCCTTCCAAATGTAATCCTGAAGAAATGAGGAACGACAAGACCTACAAACCCAATAACACCAACAAAAGCAACGGATAGACCTGTTGCAAGCGAAGCCACAAGAAACACCATTCTCTTTACTTTTTCAGCATCAATGCCCAAATGTATAGCATCCTCTTCACCAAAAGAGATAGCATTTAAAGATACACTTAAACCAAAAGAGACAAACAGAATAACCAAAGATGAAGCAGCTATAACATCCAACCCCTCTTTTGATATCCACTGTAGGCTTCCCATCATCCAGTAAACAATGCTACTCAACTTTGACGGTGAAACTAAGGCTTCAACAAAAAGAACTAAAGATGAGGATATAAAGCTTGTCATAACTCCAATAAGAAGCATTTTATCTAAAGCAATAAATCCTCGCTTCAGGCTAAAAAAGTACACAGCAACCATTACAAAAACAGCACCCAAAAAACCTGTTATTGGAAGCCACAAAACAAAGGACAGGTTTAAAACCATTCCGGTGACAACACCTAAAGCTGCACCACCAGAGATGCCCAAAGTGTATGGCTCAACAAGAGGATTCTTAAACAGAGCTTGAAGTATGGCTCCTGCAACACTCAGAATCCCACCGACACAAAAACCCACAACAACCCTTGGAATTCTCAAATTTATAAATATCTCTCTATCCACACCGTTAACAGCCAGTGAATTAATCAAAGCATGAAAGGAAAAACCTTCAGAGCCAGTACACAAACTCAAAAAAATTGATAATAGTACAAAAATAGAAAAGACAAAAAGTCTTGCCCTCAAAACTTTACCCCTGGATGCAAAAAGTGAGCTATTTTTTTTAGAGTTTCCACAAAAGTGAGTGGCGTTGGACTGCACAGGCTGTAGTCATTTAAAACAAATACCCTGTGATTTTTAACGGCTTTCAAAAATTTAAACTTTTCCCATCTCTTTTTCTCCTTATAGCCATTAAACCCCATCTGCGAGATGATTATAACATCTGGGTTTTTTCTCAAAACTTCCTCAACTGAATACATACTGCTCTTAGAATTAGCAGCAATATTTATACCCCCTGCAAGCTTTATAAAATCATTAACAAAAGAGTCTTTTGTGGCTGTATAAATGGGGTGTGCCCCCAATTCAACAAAAACAGTTGGTTTGCTCAAGTTCTTGGTTTCGTCGTAAATCTTCTTCACTTCAGTTTTAGCTTTTTTAACAATCTCTCTTGCCAACCTTTCTCCACCAACATATTTTGCAAGCTTTAAAAACTGATTACATATATCATCAAAACTCTTTGGATAACCAAAGTAAACCACCCTCAAGTGTAAAGATTTCATCTTTCTTATAGCCATAGGGTTCATCATTCCGCTAACAAAGACATAGTCTGGTTTCAGTCTAAAAATCTCTTCAATATTTGCATTCACTAAGGTTCCAACCTTTTTAACCCTAAATCCCTTTGGCAAAAGTGCATAGCTACTGCAACCCACCAGATACTTCTCTTTTCCAAGTAAAAATATCTCCTCGGTAACGACAGGGGACAGTGATACAATCCTTAAACCAAAAGCATTACTGTAAAAGCCAAACAACAATAGAAGCAGAAAAAAAACCTTTTTCATATCAATACTCCATGCTTAAATAGAACTCTTTTAACTCCCTCTTGAAAAATTCTATGGCATTTTTGATTTTATCATCTGGATACCTATACATTCCCCTTGTAAACTCTAATCCCCTCAAAACAGATGGAGACTTGTCAAGCATATTCTTATAGTCATTTTTATCAAACCTTAAGAAACCAACCTCAACAGAGTGTAGATTTTTTATCGTATTAATAAAATCAACGATGGGCTTATAATCCTCAATTTTATCGATAAATACTGGATCAAATCTAACACCCACCTTAAAACCCTTGCTGTCCAACTTTTTGATCACTTTAATTCTGCTTGCAAGGGGTGGCGTAAAAAACTCATACTTTTCAATAACGCTCTGGGGTGAAAGTGAAAAGGCAAAAATAACATTTTTAGGTGACTCAAGTTCCAAGAGCCTCTCAATCCTGACAGATTTAGTTCTTATCTCAAGGAACACCTCATCATCAATATTTTCAAAAAACCATATAAACTGTTCAACAAAATTACCATAAGCGGAAAGAGCAATTGGGTCTGAAAAAGTTCCAAGGTAGAAGTACAGAGGCCTTCTTAAATCGCTTTTAATAACACCTTCAAGAGCTTTGAAATAATCTGACAAATTAGCAAAGATAACAGGGTTGAAGCTTTTAAAATATCCCTTTAAAAAACAGTAGGAACAGTCATATATGCAGTTATAACTGGCAAGGATTGAATAGCCACTGCCACCGTTTGGGGTGTATCCATCTGGAGTTTTTCTCAAAAGTTCACCCTTTTTGTTCGCTAAAATAATAGCCACTCTATCCTTTAGATTGTGAAAATACGATGTATAATCACGAATAAGATAACTCCCTTTTTCTAAATCTAAGCTTAGAAAGGCCTTATCAACTCCTTCCTCTATAAAAACGGCATCCAACTTGAAAGGTTTGCCTTTTGGTTTTTCTCTGTTCACCGTCAACCTTTTATACAGATTCTGCCTCTCTGTGAATGTGTAGCGCTTCATTTCTATCAACTTCTTTAAACCCTCTAAAACCTTACTCTCTGTTATTCCAGTGTTAACAAATATCTCTCTCAACAGTTCATCTTTATCGAGCCACAAAGCAACCTTCAAGAACTCAACAAACCTATCAATGCTGAACTGCTCTTTATTAAAAGAAACCAGGCTCTCGTTTGTATTAAGATCACTCACAAGTTTGAATATAAAACACGGTTTATCAATAGCTTTAAATGCCTTTGCAAAAAAGTAAGCCTCCCTATCAACCAACTCTCCAAACAGTTTAAGGTAATCATTATCAAAGCTGAAACCACCAAGAAGGGTTATCAATTCAAGACATTTAAATCCATCCACCCTTTTTACCTTAACAGGATTAAAAACGGGTTTTAAAGAATTATCCAGAAGTTTAACCTTTGAAATAGAAACAATCTCTCCCAAACCGCACCCAGAAACACAACCAGCATATCCAAAAAGAACAGCAAAAGATATATCGTGCTTCTGGCTAATATCAACACTTTTGAATGCTAATTGCAAACCACCCTTTCCGTGGTTAATATATAAAATTAAATTTTCATATAAATAGTAATCGGACTGTTTCCTGAATGGAAAGTGGTCAAAGAGGGGCTCAACTTCCCCTTTGTGCTCGCTTGCAAGGAAAATCATAAAAAGTGTAAACGGTTCTATTGGCGTAAATATCCACGATTTTTATCTTTTTAACCCTATCATTAGAAATATAAACATAGACCGAGGCAATGTTGCTTTCGTATTTGGGTAAAAGCTGATAAGTTGAGTTATCAATCCTTCTTTCATCAAACAGCTCTTTGATATTTTTCCTGCCCAAAAACATATCAAAAAGAACCCTATTGAAACCCGAAAGTTTGTAAACACGCCTCTTGCCATTTTTCACATCCACAGCCTGAAAGTTGTTTATAACAATCTTTTCATCGGGATATTCAAACTCCATTCTACTGTTGGCTACAATGGTCATTATACCCTTTCTTTCAATAGACTGACCCGTCATTCCATTTATTGATAGCTGTGTGAAACACAGCTTTATACTTTTATGCCTATAAACATTGAATATATCGTTAATATCAAAAGCAAAAGAGCTAACCGTGAGCGATACCCACAAGCTCAGAAATACTATCCAAACCTTCTTCAATCACAAACTCCTCAAGCCCTTTTATTATTTGAACCGATATAGTTGGGTCAACAAAATTTGCAGTGCCTATCTCTATCAAGGTTGCCCCTGCCATTATATACTGCAAAGCAACATCTATGTTATAAATACCACCAACGCCAATAATTGGTATCTTAACCTTTTCATACACTTCATACACCATTCTAACACCCACAGGGTATATGGCAGGCCCACTAAGACCCCCTGTTTTATTGGCAAGCAGGGGTTTTTTTTCTTTAACATCTATAACCATGCCCGTTATGGTATTTATCAAACTCACAGCATCAGCCCCTCCAGACTGGGCTGCCTGTGCGATAAATGCAACATCATCAACATTGGGCGTCAACTTGATTATTACACTCTTATTCGAAACCTTTTTTATTGAGGCAGTCAGCACATACACCATATCCGGGTCCTTTCCAAACAAAGCCCCTCCTTTAGAAACATTGGGACACGATACATTGACCTCCAAAGCAGAAATTTCTGGCACCCCTTCAAGAATCTCCGCCAATCTGACAAATTCCTCAATTTCAGTTCCATATATATTTGCAATAATGTGAGTATTCAAGCCTGCAAGTTTCGGGAGCTTCTCTTCTAAAAACCTATCAATGCCAACATTTTGTAAACCAATAGCATTCAACATTCCACACGGTGTCTCAACAATTCTCGGTGGTCTATTTCCTCTCTTTTCATGTAAACTTAACCCCTTTACCACAAAACCACCGAGCCTGTTTAAATCCACATACCTCTCAAACTCAACGCCGTAACCAAATGTCCCCGATGCGGTTAAAACAGGGTTTTTAAATATTAAACTTCCCAACTTAACGGTAAGATTTACATTTCCTGCCACTGTATCTCCTCAAAATCAAAAACAGGACCTTCCACGCACACCCTTTTGAAGTCTCCATCAACAGTCTCAACAACGCAGCCCAAACACACACCGATACCACAAGCCATTCTCGACTCCAGTGAAACCTGCATACTGCACCCATACTCAAAAGAGAGAAGAGCAAGTTTCTTCATCATAGGAACAGGGCCACACGCAAAAATAAGCGAATCTTCATCCAACTTATCCTGAACCATATCAACTGCCGTTCCTTTAAACCCCAAACTTCCATCCATTGTTGAGATAAACCCATCATCTGTAAACACTTCATCCCTGCTGTTAAAACCAAAATACGCTTCGCACACTATTTTATATATATTTTCAATCACATCTTTCAGATAGAGCAGTGGGGCAACTCCTACACCGCCCCCAACCAAAATCAACCTCTTGGCAGAGTTAATCTTAAAGCCAGTTCCTAAAGGACCCAAAAAATCCAGAAATTCACCCTCTCTTTTTTTAGACAGTATGGCTGTTCCCTCGCCCACAATGCGATAAATAATATCTATGGTGTTTGAGAAACCTGCAACACTAAAAGGCCTCCTCAAAAGGGGATAGTTGAATTCGTTAATTTTAATCATAAAAAACTGACCGGGTAAAATCTCAAAAAGTGCTGGATTTTCTACTTTAAGAATAAAGGTATCCTTGGCTATCTTTTTATTCTCAACTATTTTTAATCTCACCTTATCTCCACAATCTCAAACCTTCTTGTTCCAGCAGGCACCCGAACCTCAACCTCATCCCCCTCCTCCTTACCAAGGAGAGCTCGTGCTATGGGGCTGTTTACAGAGATTTTACCACCCTTTGGGTCGGATTCATCTTCGCCCACTATGGTGTATTCAATCTCCTCGTCGTTGTCTATATCGTAAAGCACAACGGTACACCCAAAGTTTACCCTATCCTTGGGCACAGTAGATGGATCAACTATCTGAGCATTGTTAATCTTCTCAGACAGCTCAGAAATCCTATTCTCAATCAAAGCATGCTTCTCCTTTGCTGCATGGTACTCGGCGTTCTCGCTCAAATCACCCTTCGCCCTTGCTTCTTCAATCTCCTTTATTATCGCAGGTCTCTGCCGCTTTTGTAAATCTTCCATCTCCTCAAGCAGCTTTTTATACCCCTGTGGGGTAATCAATATCTTCTCTCCCATTTAATCCACCTCTTTCTTGTAGTAATCCTGTATAGGCGCAACCTCCAACTCCTTTCCTTTAATTATAGCCTCTATAGCCTGAACGGCCGCATGAGCTCCAGCAATGGTTGTGCAATACGGTATATTCATCATAAGAGCCGTTCTTCTAATATAAAAAGAGTCTGTCCTTGAACGCCTACCAGAGGGCGTATTTATAACAAAATTTATATTATTATTTTTCATTTTATCAAGTATATTTGGCCTACCCTCGCTAACCTTTTTTACAAGCTGAACCCCAACCCCCTCTCTCTTCAAATACTCATAGGTTCCTTTTGTGCAAAACACATTAAATCCCAGCCCAAGCAGCTGGGAAGCTAAAGAGACACCCTGCGGCTTATCCCTGTCTGAAAGGGATAAAAATACATTTCCTTGAGTGGGAAGTCTCATTCCACTTGCGAGTAAAGCTTTGTAATATGCTATTGGGAACTCCTTAGCTATGCCCATAACCTCACCCGTGGAGCGCATTTCAGGACCAAGCGTGACATCAACATCGGGAAATTTAACAAAGGGAAACACCGACTCCTTAACTGCGTAATAATCGGGCTCAGCCTCTTTAATCCCAAGCTCTTTTATCTTCTTTCCCATTATTAGCTGGGTTGCAACTTTAGCCCAGTGCACCCCTGTAGCCTTGCTTACAAAGGGAACCGTTCTCGATGCCCTCGGATTAACCTCAAGTATATAGACGGTATCATTCTTTACGGCGAACTGTATATTGATTAAACCCACAACTTTAAGCTCCTTTGCAAGTAGTCGTGTCTCCCTTTTTATCTCCTCAACAATCTCCCGTTTCAATGTTCTCGGTGGTATGGAGCATGCCGAATCACCAGAGTGAACACCAGCAGCCTCTATATGCTCCATAACAGCGGCAACAACACAATCATCACCATCACTAACAGCATCCACATCAACCTCTATGGCATCCTCTAAAAACTTATCCACAAGCAAGGGGTGCTCTCCACTTACTTCAACAGCTTCGTCAACATACTCCCTAAGTTGCTCTTCGTTGAATATTATCATCATAGCACGACCGCCCAACACATAAGATGGACGAACAAGAACAGGATAACCTATCATACTCGCAACATTAATGGCTTCCTCCTTGGAATGTGCAATTCCGCTCTCAGGTTGAACCAACCTCAGCCTGTTTATCAAATCCCTGAAAAGCTCTCTATCCTCTGCAATATCTATACTCTTCGGGTCTGTGCCCAGCACCTTAACTCCTGCATCTTTCAATGGCAAAGACAGTTTTAAAGGTGTTTGACCCCCAAATTGCACAATAACACCGTAGGGTTTCTCATTCTCTATAATGTTCATTACATCTTCGAAAACAAGCGGTTCAAAGTAGAGTCTGTTGGATATATCATAATCTGTTGATACGGTCTCTGGATTGCAATTAACCATAATTGCTTCGTAGCCCTCGCTTTTTAACTCCAGAGCGCCGTGAACGCATGTATAGTCGAACTCGATACCCTGCCCTATCCTATTGGGACCGCTTCCAAGAATAACCACCTTCCTGTTTTTTGATGGGATCGACTCATTCTCATCCTCATAGGTTGAGTAGAAGTAAGGTGTATAAGCCTCGAATTCACCAGCACATGTGTCAACCATCTTATAAACACTCGAAATCCCGATCCCCTTTCTCCTGTCCCTTATCTCTTTCTCATCTCTTCCCGAAAGAAAGGCAAGTCTCTTGTCAGAAAATCCATACTGTTTAAGCTGTCTCATCTTTTTATCCAAAAGTTCCGGGTTCCTCTTTATCTCTTCCTCTTTATCAATAATCTGCTTTATATTAAACAGAAACCACCTATCTATGTAGGTAAGCTCATAAACATAATCCACACTATAACCGCGCCTGAAAGCCTCACCTATATACAAAAGTCTCTTTGAGTTGGGGTTTATAAGTCTATTTTTCAGTTCGTCATCGGAGCAGTTAGTCTCTACAAAGCCATCCCAATCGTACTCCAAAGACCTCAACGCTTTCTGGAGTGATTCTTTAAAAGTTCTCCCAATAGCCATTACCTCCCCAACGCTCTTCATCTGAGTTCCAAGAAAATCGGGGGTGTTGAACTTCTCAAATGTAAAGCGAGGAATCTTAACCACAACATAGTCAAGAACGGGCTCAAAGCTTGCAGGCGTTTTTTTTGTTATATCGTTAGGAATCTCGTCCAATGTGTATCCAACACTCAAAAGTGCGGCAAACTTGGCGATAGGGAAACCCGTTGCTTTGCTTGCTAAAGCCGAAGACCTTGAAACCCTTGGGTTCATCTCTATAACAACAAACTCGCCGTTTTCAGGGTTTACAGCAAACTGGATATTTGAGCCACCGGTTTCCACCCCAACCTTTCTTATTATGTCAATAGCCGCATCCCTCAAGATCTGATACTCTTTATCGGAAAGGGTCTGGGCAGGGGCAACGGTTATGGAATCACCAGTATGGATACCCATAGGGTCAAAGTTCTCAATGGAGCATATAATAAACACATTATCCTTTTTATCACGCATTACCTCAAGCTCATACTCTTTCCATCCTAAAACGGACTGCTCTATCAAAACCTCACTTACAGGACTTTGCTCCAAACCCCACTTGACAACCTCTTCAAACTCCTCTCTGTTGTAAGCGACACCAGCTCCCGTACCGCCAAGGGTAAAAGATGGCCTTATAATAACTGGAAAGCCTATTTTCTCAACAACATTTATGGCTTCCTGCAAATTATGAGCAACTCCAGATGCGGGAACCTTCAAGCCAATCTCCTCCATCGCCCTTTTAAACTCTTCCCTATCCTCAGCCCTCTTTATAACCTGAGCATCAGCACCAATAAGCTCTACACCGTACTCTTTCAAAATCCCGTGATTATACAGATCCATAGCAGCGTTCAAAGCTGTCTGCCCACCAAGAGTCGGTAGTATGGCATCAGGTCTTTCTTTTCTTATTATCTTCTCAAGGAAATCCACAGTTATGGGCTCAATGTATGTCCTATCGGCAAGCATCGGATCTGTCATAATTGTGGCAGGGTTTGAGTTTACAAGCACAATTTCATACCCTTCTCCTTTTAAAGCCTTACACGCTTGGGTTCCAGAGTAATCAAACTCACACGCCTGACCTATCACAATTGGACCTGAGCCTATAATCATTATCTTTTTAAGGTCTTTCCGTTTTGGCATAAAGTTCTCCCCTTAGTTCACATAAATATCAAACCATTTTATACATTTCTGCTCTTATTTCAAAGATTATCTAAAGCGTGCGAGCTCCCTCTCTGCCTCTCTTGCCAGGTCTCTCTCTTTTATATCCTTTCTCTTATCGTACAGCTTCTTACCCTTTGCAAGGGCAAGCTCAACCTTAATCTTCCCATTTTTAGAATAGACTCTCAAAGGAATCAGCGTAAGTCCTTTCTCTTTAACTTTACCTATCAGTTTTCTTATCTGATATTTGTGCAAGAGAAGCTTCTTTTTTCTGTAAGGGTCGTGATTTGTGTGTTTAGAGGCAAACTTGTATGGACTTATGTGAAAGTTATTGAGGTAGACTTCTCCATTTTTAATCTCTGCATAACTATCCTTCAAATTAGCAGAGCCCATCCTTATTGCTTTAACTTCGCTGCCCTTGAGGGCAATGCCCGCCTCGTAGGTCTCCAGGATGTCATAGTCATGGCGGGCTTTGCGGTTAACTATCTCTCTCATTTATAAAACTTTAAGGAGCTTCCTGTGTTATTGTTATGCTACCTATGGCTGTTCCAACCTGACCTGTTATGGTGAATGTCCTTTGCTCGGAGTTATTATCATTATTAGCTGGTATTATCGCTGTAGTTTGCCCTTGACCATAAATATCTGTAGTTACAATAGATGGATTGAAAGTTACATTATCCAAAGATGAGTACATCCTAACACCTGCCCCATAAATGGGCAAACCGCTTCCGTTTTCATCTTTAAGTTCAAGGGATATATTTATAACGCCACCATTAGCTCCCACAGTTGTTGGACCAGCAAGCGTGAGCTTAACAGGATCAACAGCTGGATAACCACCGTTCAGAGTAGCCACAATCCCACTCTGGGAGCTTGCTGTAATCCTGTAGGGTTTCCATATACAAACAGCTGGGTATGTTAGGGTGGCCTGTGCAACACCAGATTTAGTTGTAGCTGAACTTGAAATCATACCTCCGCAACTATCATCTACAGAGAAATTGACTACAGTGCCATCGGCTACAGGATTGCCACTTGAATCTTTAACAAAGGCAAATACCTGTAGCGTCCTCGTTCCATTATCATCGTTGGCTTGAACCGTTCCACTTGTCAACAGTGTAATCGAGCTCGCCTGTCCACCCTCTATATAAACTGGAACATAGCTATACACACCTGTTACGCCTTCAACCTCAGCTTTAATCAGAGCAACACCACTCACATCCCCAGAAACGAAATCTGTTATGGCATAACCATTATTAACAGCGGCTTCGCTGGTGGTCAGATATGAACCATTGGGCTTTTTCACAAGAGTAAACCTAACCTTATATCCATTTACTGGGCTACCAGAGCTATCCACAACATTTGCTATAATCTGACTGGTTTTGGGACCCGTAGGTACATTGGAAGAAAAGATAGAAGATGGCTGACTCTTAAGCATAACAGCTGCGGGTACACCGTTTCCCACACTGACATTACTGAAATGGATAACTACCGAATCAACTGCTTTCCCAGTTTCATCTTTAAATGATAAAGTAACACTATTGCTGTGAGCCATTAAAAGCTCATCTTTAGAAGGAATTGTATAATTAAATGTAGCAACACCAGTTGTGTCATCTGTCTGTTTTGAAACAGCATCAAAACTTCCAACATCTGGAGAAGCATAAGCATAGATTACAGCATTTGTAAGAGGCTTGCCATCACCCCTGAAGGCATAAACCGTCACAGGAACCACTGTCTTTCCATCTGCAGGCAAGATGGTCGAGTTATCGGGAATTAAAGCAACTATTTTTGAAGGATAGACTTCAAAGTATATCTTTCTTGTTGTGCTAACAGAAACGCCTGTGTCGTAATTGGTAGCAGTAACATTTATAGTAACATAATCTGTATCTTCAGATTCAACTGTGTCATAGTTTGGAACGGTATAATAAAAAGTAACAGTGCCAGTTTTCACCTCTTTTGAGGCTGCATCAAGCGTTCCAATGTCGGGATCTAAGGAAACCTCAGCGGTAACATCACCCAAAAGGTGTCCATTCTTGTTGTAAACTGAAACCGCTATGGGAATTACCGCCTTACCATCTGGCTCAACTGTTTGCAATGCATCGGGCACTCGAATTTGGACAGAAGCAGGATTATCTGCTGGATTTTCGAGCAAGCTACCGCCCCCACCTGCTCCACCACAGCTGTAAAGTAATAATGGCACGAGAAAAGAGATCAAAAGAACAAATGCAGCTCTAACCCTATTTATACTCCTCATGGCTCCTCCTACTTATTTATTATTTTAGGCGTTACGAAAATAAACAGCTCATTTTCTGGATTGTAATACCTCTTTGTCTTAAATAACCACCCTAAAAGAGGTATCCTCATCAAACCCGGAACACCACTTGTTGTCTTCAAGTTTGTCTTCTGAACCAATCCACCAAGAACAAGTGTTTCTCCGTTTGATAAAATCACTGTAGTTTGAACTGTATTTGTATTTATTGGGGGCTCACCGTTGACTGCGTGTGCAAAGTCAGCCGAGTTCTTGCTCACTTTGACCTTCAATATGATCTGATTATCATTTGTGATGTGCGGGGTAACCTCTAACGACAGTGTAGCATCTTTGAAGCTAACACTTGTAGCACCGCTCGCACCTGCAGTTTCTTGATAAGGTATCTGTTGACCACTCTCTATCTTTGCGGGTTGATTGTCAAGGGTTATAACCTTAGGTGATGAGATAATCTTGGTATAGCCCTCTATCTCTCCAGCGGTTAATTTTAAGTCAATATTGTAATCTGCCCTTCCAATCAAAAGACCAAGATTAGCAGCCACAGGAGCATCACTCAGTGTTGTTGGAAGATTCACTATGAAATCATCGCCAGGTTTTGTTAAATCGGGATTAAAAGGGTTGCTCGGCAAGTTATCGCCATTACCTGCAGCAATGAATGTTTTAGTAGTTGCAGGGGCGTTATAGTAGTTCTCAAAAGTCCCGCCCCATTGAATACCAAGCTGCCTTTCAAATGTCTTACTTATCTCAACAATCCTTGCATCTATTTCTACGGCTTTCTTTTTGTGGTCTATCATCCTAACAATTCTTTCAATCTTTTTTATATTCTCAGGTGTATCGTGACATATAATGGAGTTGTTTTTAACATCTGACACAACAAAACCGCTAACACCCTTCTGTGAATTGTAAAGCAATTTATTAATAATGCTCACAGCATAATCAGGCGTTACATAGTTCAGGTTTATAACTTTTGTTATGGAATTCTTAAGTCTCTCAAGCCTGTTCTTCTCCTGAAGTGCCTTAAGCTGCTGATTCTTCTCCATTTGATACTTTCTTGCCGTCATTATAACAACTACATTTCCATGCCTTTCTGCTACAAGACCCTCCTGCTGCAAAATCAAATTCAATGCTTGATCCAGTGGAACATCCTTTAACTTCATAGTAAGCGTTCCCTTAACATCATTTCCAACAATAAAGTTTAGACCACTGATTTGGGCAAAAACCCTGAAAATATCTTTAAGCTCTGCATCACGAACATCAAACGAGATGGGTTTGTCTATATTCAATATCTTCTTGTTTTTTGTTACCTTCTTCTCACCCTTTTCACTTGAGTTTTCAACTTTTTGTACAGGAGAAGGGCTTTTCACAGGGAAAATCAAATACACATGCCTTTCATCTGCGTAATATTTACCCAATTTTACACCGTTCTTCAAAGTTATCACATAGCGAACCGAATTTGAGCTCGCTTTTACAGGCTCTATTGAATTAATGGCTTGAGATTCACCACTCAAATCCTGCTTTATTAAAGCAGAAGCCACAGCACTTGAGTTGTTTATTGTTAGGAGCAGCTCATCTCCAACCGTTCTTACATTATACTTAGGCTTGCTTTTGAGCAGGGCAACAACCATTTCATAGTTTTTAAATTTTCTAAGAGAAATCCTTTCAACAACATTCAAACCTGCACTCTCTTTATTAGTGCTATTGTTTTTTTCTATCCCAACCTGAGAGCTCTGTTTTTTAAAAGTTATAACGACCAATGAATGCTTCCTATCGTTTTCGCAGCTTACATCCTTAAAATTAATACCAACAAAAGAAACCCTAAAGGTGTTATTATCGTATAGCTTGCTTATCCCATCACTTCCTTTTCTATGCCAGCACTGTTTTATTTGAACGCCCTCATTTTCTGTAAAATAGCTCTTGCCATCACAGATACTGCAATTATCCACGCCAACAATGTCAACTACAAACCTGTTTGGGTTGTCCAGCTTAAACGATTTGCAGGAAATATCTCCACTGTACCTAACCAGGTATCTACCATTTTCTATCTTTACACTCATTATTGTCCCAGCCCAGGTAGTTAAAGCGAACCCTAAAATTAGTAGAATTAAAACTTTTATTCTTCTCATTATCCCACCACCCTTATTGAGCTATTTTTAGGAAAATTTTCTTCTCAACCTTGCCTGACTCCACAGTTAACTCAACACCACTGTTATTAATATCACTAACATATACACCCTGCTTCAACTGTTGACCCTTAACCACAACCATAGGAATACCTGAAGGTCCAACAATTAAGGCGGCTTTCATTGAAGGATCATTTTTGCTTGACACTACCATAGTTACCTTCAAAGAAGAAAGTAAAGCCTCTATCTCTTTCTGGAGTTTATTTACCCTCTGTTTGACAGCTTTCTTAAACTCTTTTCTCTTTAATTCCTGCAAAGCTAACAAATCCATAAAGGGATCCCTTCCAAGGTTAATGTGAAATGCAAAAACCACACTTTCCATAGCAAAGGTTATTCCCAAAATAAGTAACAACAACCTTTTCATCGAACTTTCCTTTTAAAATAGTAGGTTTCCGCAGAGAAATTCACATTTATGAGCACCCTGTTAGTTCCCACAATCTTAGGATTATCCAGCGTAAAATCAACAACTCTGAAGAGCCTTTTCATCCTTGCAACCTTTTCAAACACTCTACCACACTTAACATAGGTAGCTCTAATCGATATATTTATAGGTTTTATGTAATACAAACCATTCTTTGCAAGATAAGCTTTCCTTGGCTTGAAAGATATAAGATCAACACCCTGTCTCTTTATTATACCATTTAGCTTAACAAGCAGGCTCGGAATTTCCTCTTTCAAAGGCAGTCTCTTTGAATATACCTTAAACTCTTTCTGAGCCTTTTTGTATTTTACGAGCAAAACAGGAAGCTCCCTTTTGTATTTTGAAAGTTCTTCTATCTTTCCCCTCAACCTATTAATCTCTTCAGATTTGTCTTTATAGAAAAAATTATACCAAGCAAAAGCAATCAAAACCAAAAGAACCAACGCCACCAATAGCGCCTTTTTGCTGTCAAGTTCAGACATACCTCAACCTTTAAGCGTTACTGTTATAGAAAACGCATACACATCAACACCACCCTTAGATGATACTTTTCTGAGCCCACTACTCGAAAACCTCACCTTCGCCACATCTTTAAGGGCTTCAAGATTCATCATATAATCCGCTACAGACTCAGCGGAAAAGCTCTTACCCTCTATATATAATATACTGCCTTTTTTTGTAAGACGGGTTAGCCATAAACTGCCGCTGACAGTAACAACGCCACCATTGGAAATGGATGTACCTTTAGGGATTGCATCTGCTACCTCTTCAAGAATCTTAGCAGCCCTACCCCTGCCTTTCTCAAGCTTCTTAACAGCGTTGACCATATTTCTTACTTCCCTGATTTTTATCCTTATTCGTCTAACCTGTCTCTCAATTGCACTGAGTCTGTCTCTCTTTCTCTTCAAATCTTGTATTGTTCTGTTCATCGAATAGCTAACATAAAACAGAGTCACAATCTCTATTGCCACAAGAAAGATAATAATTGTAATACTACCGGGGAGATTTATACTTACTTTTCTTCTTTTTTTTCTTTTAGAGGATTTTGCTTTTCCCTTCTCTTCCAAAAGGTTTATTTCAATCACTTCCAACCCCTCTTAACGATAGTCCACTTGCCACACAGTAAAGGGAACTTGTACCTTTTGAGACCTCATCAAGGTTTTCTATATTATCTTTAGACGCAAAATCGAAAGGGTTGAACTGAATAACATCACCATTCAATATATCTCTGATCCTTTCTATACTTAAATATTCATAAAGAACACCTAAAACGCCTGTAAAAACAATATTGTTTATAGGCTCCTCTATATCAACAATACTGGTATTGTAAAATGTTATCGAATTCCTTATTTGAGTATACAGAACAAACAGCTTTTCATTAAAGAAATTCACCAAACCCTCTTTCTTCTCACTCTGCTCCCCACTTAAGATAATCTCGACATCCTCTTCTTTCACATTAAAAACATCTTTGGCTTCCTTTAAAATATGAGAAAAGTTAAAATCCATATACCTTGTAAATGTGGGTAATCCATCCTTAAGAAAAACAAGCTTTGTAGATAAATAACCAAGGTCAACTATAAGGTTGTGTTGATCTTTAGCTTTTGGTTTAGAAAAGAGAAAAGCATTAGAAGTTGAAAAAACATCAACATCAACAATTTCAAGTTTCAATTTAGCCCTTTTAAATGCTGACTTATAGGACTCTATAATACCCTTTTTGGTTATGGCAATCAGTATAACCATCTCTTTCTTATTCTCATCCTTACCCAAAACCTGATAACTTACATTTACCTCTTCAATCCCTACAGGCGCATACTGCTCAGCCTCCCACATTACGGCCTGCTCAATCTCCTCGTCCACAACAAGCGGCATTTTTAATGTTTTTGTTATAACAAAAGAGCTGTTTATACTGAAAGCCACATTCCTGTTTTTAACCTTGTGCTCTGAAAAAATAGAGCGTAGAAACTCGCTCAAAACAACTTCATCACATCCATCTGCACTCAGAACACCCTCAGGGGTTCTCTCTTTAAATACCTTCACAAGTGAGACGACACCCTTTTTTCTCTCAAACTCAACAACCTTTGTATAATAGTGTCCAACATCGACACCCACAAGACCGACTTTTCCGAACACCCCAAAACCCCTACAAAAAAGTTATTAACAAAATTTAAACAAAAAACTAACAAATGTCAAACACTATTATTTTTTAGCAATTAATATTCCCTTTTTAAAATTAAAAAAATGAAGGAAAGCATCTGCTTTCCTTCAAACAATCTTGCTATTTTAACAGCCCTTTTATAGAGCTGTCAATCTCGCCAGGCATGGACATGTGAGCTGCAAATGCCGACATTCCAGCATCCATGAAATATAAAGACATTCTGTACATCTCAGGTAATGCTTTTATCTCTCCATCTTTGTAAACAACAAGCTCAATAGGGAAAGCGCAGAGGTGATCATCACCACCTATTTCAAAAGCCTCTTTCTCGTATTTTGGATTTGAAATGCCCACAACTGCAGCACCACTAAACTTAACCTCATACACTTTTTTCCACCCATTAACACCCTTATCCAAAGCCTGATTGAGTGCCTCTAAAGCCTTATCCACAGAGCCGTATTTATGACCAACCTCGTAAATCGTGTATATGCTCTGCCCCATCATCTGCCAGTTTCCAATCTCATCTGGAGTTGTTGAGTAGCCGAAAGGTTTGTTTACTACTTTAATTCCGCTAACCTTTGATAATGCCTGTTCTAAAGCCTTCTTCGTTTTCTCTGCGACCTTTTCAAGTTTGCTCTTACCGCTTGCAAATGCATCAACAAGGTACACAGGATTCACAAACATTACATTGTTAACATCACCCTTTTTCTGAACACCTACTCTCAAAGGGGCAGCATAAAAGGCATACCTTCCAACCTTCTCAATGGCATCAAAATAAGGTTTATACTCCACAATCAACACAGTTAAATCCTCGATGTTTCCAGGGTTATAGCTCGTTAAAACCTTGAAATTTCCCGAAAGAGCACCCTCAACAGACTTAACCACAGCTGTATGGTCTGGATTTGAGACGCTCCCCACAAGTTCAAAGGTTCTCAAATCTGCCAGTGAGACATTGGCAAAAAGCATAATCAACGCCACCACCACTAACAACTTCTTCATACACCTACCTCCTTAACAATTTTTTTTAAAATTATAACACCAAATTTTGTTATGTCAATTTATTACTTAGATTATTTACTTTTAGCACCTCTGTATTTATTGACATTGGTATGGCTATTATTTATATTTCACCATATACGGGCGGTTAGCTCAGATGGGAGAGCGCTACCTTCGCACGGTAGAGGTCGGGGGTTCGACTCCCCTACCGTCCACCAAAGTGGGGGGAGGATATGGATACCATATTCAAGCTGATACTGACGGCAAGAGTGTATGACATAATAAAAGAGACACCCCTTGACTATGCACCAAATATATCAAAAAAACTCAACAATAAAATACTTCTTAAAAGGGAAGACCTGCAGGATGTCTTTTCCTTTAAAATAAGGGGCGCCTACAACAAAATTGTAAACCTTAGCGAACAGGAAAAAAGGAAAGGGGTTATAGCAGCAAGTGCTGGCAACCATGCACAAGGGGTAGCACTATCGTCAAAAGTTCTTGGTATCAGGGCAACAATAGTGATGCCAGAGACAACCCCTCAAATCAAAGTAAATGCCGTTAAAAGGTACGGTGCTCAAGTAGTCCTTAAAGGTGATAACTATTCAGAAGCGTATGAGTATTGCAAACAGCTAATAAAAGAGAGTGGACTTGTATATATACCCCCTTTTGATGACGAGCTTGTTATAGCCGGCCAGGGAACAATAGGACATGAAATAGTTAGGCAAACAACAAAGAATATTCCCGATGCCATTTTTGTACCCATAGGTGGTGGTGGTTTGATAGCAGGGATTGCTACATTTGTAAAGAATGTCTACCCTAATATTAAAATAATAGGCGTTGAGCCGATAGAGAGCAATGCAATGTTTTTATCAATAAAAGCCAACAAAAGGGTTGTTCTTGATAGAGTTGGCATATTTGCAGATGGTGTGGCAGTTAAACAGGTCGGGGAAATAACATTTGAAAAAACAAAGCAGTATGTGGATGATGTAATATTGGTAAACACAGACCAGATTGCCTCAAGCATAAAAGACATATACTACGATACACGCCATATTGTGGAGCCAGCAGGAGCGTTAGCTTTAGCAGGCATAAAGAAATACATAAAGCAAACAGGCGATAGGAACAAAACATTCGTTGCAATAAACTCAGGTGCAAATATGAATTTCGATAGGCTCAGCTATGTGGCAGAAAGGGCAATTATAGGTGAGATGCAGCAGGGTCTTTACGCCGTGAGAGTTCCAGAGAAACCAGGAGAGTTTAAAAAGTTTTGCCAAAGGGTTGTGCAGGATAAAAATGTTTCAGAGTTTCATTATAGACTAACGAGCAGAAAAGAGGCGTACATTCTTGTTGGATTAACGATAGATTACGAAAAGGAGAATCAGGAAATCTTAAACAGAATGAGAAAAGAGGGTTACTACGCCATGGATGTAACCCACAACGAGCTGATAAAAGACCACATAAGGTATATGATAGGCGGAAAATCCCCCCTTGTAGAGAATGAAATATTTTACGACTTTAGATTCCCAGAAAAGGCGGGAGCACTGATGAAATTTCTCAACAACATGAAGGAGAGATGGAACATCACAGCCTTTCACTACAGAAGGCACGGAGGTGAGTTTGGTAGGGTATTTATAGGGTTTGAAATACCTAAAAATGAAAAGGGAGAGTTTGAACAGTTCTTAAACAAGATAAACTATGACTATGTGGAAGAGACAACAAACATTGCATGCAGACTTTTCCTTTAGCAAAAGGTTGACACAAAATGTGAGATGATTAAATTGATTACTGCGAAAATTACTGCTTCAGGAGGAGATTAAATGGCTGAGAAAAAACCGAAAAAACAACCGAGAGTTGTGGTATTCTCCACTCCAAGCTGCCCATGGTGTAACAGGGTAAAGCAATATTTAAGGCAGAGGGGTATAAAGTTCAAAGATGTAGATGTATCAAGGGATAGAAGGGCTGCAGAGGATATGGTCAGAAGAACAGGGCAGACGGGCGTTCCCGTTATTTTAATAGGTTCAAAGGCAGTGGTTGGGTTTGATAAGGTTAAAATTGATAAATATCTGGGGTTGTGAGGTGATTTATGATTTACGATGATGAACTTGAAACCTTGCCTCGTGAGGCACTTCAGGCTTTACAGCTTAAGAGACTGCAAAACACGGTGGAGAGGGTTTACAACCTTGTTCCGTTCTACAGAAAGAAACTGGACAAGGTCAATGTTAAACCAGAAGACATCAAAAGCCTTGATGACTTAAAAAGGCTACCTTTCACAACAAAACAGGATTTGAGGGACAACTACCCCTTTGGACTATTCACAATACCTTTAGAACAGGTAGTAAGGGTGCACGCATCGAGTGGAACTACAGGGAAACCCACCGTTGTAGGCTACTCCAAGCGTGATATCGACATCTGGTCTGATCTTATGGCACGCTCACTGGCTGCTGCTGGTGTTTCAAAAGGGGATATAATCCAGAACGCCTATGGATACGGCCTGTTTACAGGGGGTTTGGGAGCACACTACGGTGGAGAAAGGCTGGGAGCAACGGTAATACCTATCTCAGGTGGAAACACCAAAAAGCAGATTATGATTATGAAGGATTTTGGCTCCACAGTCCTTACTGCAACACCATCCTATACCCTCTATCTTGCAGAAACTATACACGACATGGGTGTAAAGAGGGAAGAGTTAAAACTTAGGGTTGGTATTCTTGGTGCTGAGCCGTGGAGTGAGGAGATGAGAAACGCCATTGAGGAAAAACTCGGTATCGACGCAATAGATATCTACGGCTTGAGCGAGATACTGGGTCCCGGTGTCGCAATAGAGTGTATAGAAGCCAAGAAGGGGTTGCATATATGGGAGGATGCCTTTATCCCTGAAATTATCGATCCAGAAACAGGTGAGGTCTTGCCAGATGGTGAAGAGGGAGAGCTTGTAATAACCACAATTCAAAAAGAAGCCATACCACTTCTAAGATACAGGACAAGGGATATAACAAGGATTATCAAAGAGCCGTGCAAGTGTGGTAGGACACACAGGAGAATTGAGCGTATCAAGGGAAGAACAGATGACATGTTGATAATAAGAGGCGTAAACATATTCCCAAGCCAGATCGAATCGCTGCTTATGGAAACCGAAGGCGTTGAGCCTCACTATCAAATTATTGTTGATAGGGTTAACAACTTAGACACAATGGAGGTTAAGGTAGAGGTTAGCGAAAAGATATTCTCAGACGAGATAAAACACCTCCAGAGGCTCAAAGAACAGATAGAAAAGGATATTAAAGATTTATACGGTATTTCTGTAAAGGTTACACTTGCAGAACCAAAAACCCTGCAGAGATTTGAAGGTAAGGCAAAAAGGGTTATAGATAAAAGGAAAATTTAGGAGTTTGCTATGAAAAGAATTAGGCAGATTTCAGTATTTGTGGAAAATAGACCGGGAAGGCTGTTAGAGGTTGTGGATCTTTTAGGCAAACACAATATCAACATAAAGGCGCTATCTCTTGCAGATTCAAGTGATTTCGGGATAGTCAGGCTTGTGGTAAAAGGTGTAGATGAGGCAATAAGGGTTCTAAAAGAGAACGGCTTCACAGTTAGCGAAACAGCAATAATCGCATGTATGATAGATGATAAACCCGGCTCCTTGGCAAGTATTTTGAGGACTCTGGCAGAAAACCAGATTAACATTGAGTATATGTACGGTTTCGCATCACCCGTTGAAGGTAAAGCTGTTATGGTGTTTAAGTTCTCAGAAACAGAGAAAGCTCAGGAAATCCTGAAAGAACACAATATAAAAATGTTGAGTCAAGAAGAGATAAGAGAAATCTAATTTTTATAAGGGGGAGGCTATGAAAAAAGTTATTTTAGGAGTTGTAGCAGGGCTATTGCTGTTTTCTTTTTCATCCTTTGCTGGTGTAATTAAGGTTGGAGCTTTGGTTTCGGTCACTGGTCCTACATCGTTTTTGGGTCAGCCTGAAAAGAACACACTTGAGATGATAGTTAACCAGATTAATAAAAACGGAGGGATAAACGGAGATAAAATAAAACTCATTATCTATGATACAAAAGGTCAGCCAGGGGCTACGGTAATACTTGCAAGAAAGCTCATCTACTCGGACAGGGTTTCTGCCATAATCGGACCAACAAGAAGTGGTTCAACACTTGCCATTATTCCCCTCGTTCAAAGGGCTAAAGTTCCTCTCATTTCCATGGCAGCAAGCCATAAAATCACATCGCCTGTTAAAAAATGGGTATTTAAAACAGCTCCATCGGATAGCCTTGCTGTGGAAAGAATATACAGCTACATGCAGGACAAAGGAATTAAGAACATAGCAATAATAACCGCTGAAACTGGCTTTGGGGAAAGTGGAAAAGAGGAGTTGGAAAGGTTAGCGAAAAAATATGGCATTAAAATCCTTGATAAGGAGACATTTGGGGCAGCAGACACAAACATGACTTCACAATTAATTAAGATAAAAAACACCAAAGGCGTTCAGGCCATTGTTTGCTGGGGAACAAATCCCGGACCAGCATCTGTGGCAAAAGAGGTTAAACAGCTCGGCATAAAGGTTCCCCTGTTCATGAGCCACG
>WFQQ01000072.1 GCA_015486965.1 Desulfurellaceae bacterium | reverse complement strand
TTAAGGTAGACGATTCGGGTGCTTTGGATCAGATTAAGAAAAGAAAGTATTTTGAAAAGTATTTAAGTTTAAAAAAAGAGATTTATCTTGTTGGTATAGAGTTTGATTCTAAAGTGAAGAATATTAAGGGTCTTGAATGGGAGAAGGTTGAATAGATTTCTGGATGTTGATTTGAGATCCAAAAGAAAGCTTTGGAAGGCTTGAAAAGGGTGGTTGGTTGATGTACAGATTAAAAATAGCCAAGAAAATGATTCTAATATTTGTTGATGTTTCTCAAGAAGATAATGTTGAGTACCTAATAGTTAAGGGTAATAAAATTCTCAAGAAAGGTGCGTGCAGTGTATCTGAACTTGAGCAAATAAAATTGGAAGAGAAAGTAAATTACGCGAGGATTTCCTTTTATTCCGAATTAGCCTATTCAGACATTGTCAACTTGAGGCTGCATAACAAAAAGCTTTTGGATGTTGTTGTAAAGAGGTATATAAACGAACAATCCATTTTTGTTGATGATTTCGTTTCAAAGAGTAAGGTTCTAAACCTTGAAGGCACGCAAGCAAAGGTGGCTATTTTTGCTTTACCTCGAAGGGACTTAGATTTTCTGAAAAAAATTAAGAAGATGTTCATTGTTGAGTACGTAATACCAACAGAGGGAGCTTTGTTAAAGTATGCACAAAAAATAAACAGAGAAGCTGAGGTTATCCTTTGGTTGCACAATAATTTGCTTTTGGAGATGGATTTGCAGGATGGCTTTATACAAAATCGAAGGATGAGCGAGCATTCGGGTTCTTTGGATGATGTATTGAATTTTGAAAATAGGCCTTTTGTTTCGTTCAATTCTGATGATCCAAAAGACGAGGCCGAAAAATACGCCCATCTCTTGGGATTAATCGAAGCAGACAGTAGTTTCGATTTCACGGACAAGGAATACTTCCACGAAGTTGTATCTTACGAATTGTCAAAAGCAGTTTTTGCTTTGTCGGTTGCGTTATTTGTTTTTTCCTCTGCTTACGGTTTGGATAGGTATCTGTATTTGAAAAGGCTCGACTTTGAATTGAATAATAAACTCGGGATCTTAAAAAATCTACAAAAAGAAATTAGCGGTACGACTGTATCTCAAAATGATGTTAAAATCATAGGTGAGCTTTCTAAATACAACGATGCTGCTCAAAGTGAGCTGGATCTTGGCAAGTTTTTGACATGGATAACGCACATCGTTCCCAAAGGTTCTGTATTGAGTTATGTTAAGGTAAGCAAAAGCACTTCAAACAGTGAGAATAACCCAAACCAAATAAATGCTAATCAAACGCAAACTGCAGTTAGCTCCAATTTGTTTAGTGTTAAGTTGGCGTTGAGCATGAAAGGTGGCTATGATTATACAAAAAAGCTCGCTGTTAATTTCCTATCTGAGCTTTCAAAAAGGGTAAAACCCCAAAATAGCAAGTTTGTTTACAATAAAGAGAATGGATTCGGTGTGTTTACAACTGTTTTTAATGTGGATGGAAGGAGCTTTTGATGGCAAAACCGATAGGTGAGCTACTCAAAGAAGCAGGCATTATAACGGATGAGCATATAGACTATGCTCTTCGCGTTCAGAAGGCCGTAAAAAAGAGATTTGGAGACATTTTAAGAGATTTGGGGTTTGTTACAGATGTAGAAATTGCTTCAGTTGTTGCTAAACAATCCGAACTTGAATTCATTGATTTGGATACTGTTTCACCTTCTAAGGATGCTCTATCCATAGTTCCAAAGAACTTTTCGATACAGAACAACATACTTCCCATTTCTGTGGACGGCGATACCCTGACAATTGCCCTCTCTGATCCATACAACGAAAGAGTTAAAGCAATGATAAACAGGTTTTATAGGGGAAAAATCGTTTATAAGGTTGCCCCTGCCACGGTTTTGGCTAAAAAGATTGAAAGATTTTACTATATAGCCGAAAACCCCATCTCTCAAACGATAGAAGAGATGGCAAAAACTGTGGTAAATGGAGGAGAAGTCTCTATTGAGAACCTACTTAATCTAATAATCGAAGACGCTATAGATAAATCTGCAAGTGATATTCACATAAACCCTGTTGATGAGGCCACTCTGGTTTCATACAGAATTGACGGTGTTTTGCACCTTTTTCATTCATTGCCCATTTCCATTCACTCACGGCTTGTTTCCACAGTAAAGGTTAGGAGTTCGATGGATATAGCAACGACGAACGTTCCTCAAGATGGTGCAATGATTTATGAGTTTTTAAGGGAAAAGTACGATTTCAGGGTTTCTACTGTGCCAACAATTTACGGAGAGAATGTTGTTATAAGGATTTTGGGTGGACATTCGAAGCATATTTCACTTGAGCAGATAGGCTTTAATGAAAAACAATTAGAGGTTGTTAGAAGGGCAATATCTGCGCCTTATGGAATTATACTTGCTACAGGCCCAACGGGTGCTGGTAAAACGACAACGTTGTATGCGCTTTTGAGAAGAATTAACAGTATGGAGAGGAATGTTTTAACAATAGAGGACCCCGTTGAGTTTAAGATACCGCTCGTTCATCAGGTCAATGTGAACGAGAAAGCCAATTTGACATTTGCTTCGGCAATTAGGTCTTTCTTAAGACAAGACCCCGATGTTATGCTTGTGGGCGAGATAAGGGATGAGGAGACGGCTACACTTGCCATAAGGGCAGCATTAACAGGTCATCTTGTTCTTTCAACTCTGCATACGAACGACGCAATTAGCGCCATATCAAGGCTCAAGGACTTGGGTATCAATGACTTTTTGCTTTCGTCATCTTTAACAGCGGTTATAGCACAGAGATTGGTGAGAAAACTCTGTCCACACTGCAAAAGGCCTGTTGAACCCGATGAGTATGTTAAAAAGCAACTTTCGTCCGATAGTATAGATAGGGTCTATGAGCATGTGGGGTGTGAGGTGTGCAATTATACGGGATACATAGGAAGAATAGCGGCGGCAGAGATTTTCTTGGTTGACGAGAAGATAAAGGAAATGATTGCGGAAGGGGTTGCCATATCGCAAATTAAGAGGTATCTTTTTGATAAGGGTATGCAGACAATGAGGGGTTCGGCTTTTGAGCTTGTAAAACAGGGCTTAACCGATGTAAAAGAAGTCCAAAGGGTGTTTGGAGTGTAGATGCCGTTTTTTGTGTATTCTTTCGTTACCGATAGTGGTGAAATAATCAAAGATATGGGTAAATATCCATCGATAGATGAGCTTTATAATGATCTGTCGAGACTGGGTGGCGAGTTGTACAGCGTTGTTGCCCTGCCCGAGTTTATTGAGCCTATTTATAAGGGAATTGTCATAGGAAAACCCAAACTAAAGGATATAGCGGAATTTGTGCGCAACGTTGCAACGTATTTAGAAAGTGGTGTTTCCGTTCAGGAAGCTTTGGAAGATCTGTCAGAAACAGCTGATTCTAAAGCCATTAGGTACGCATCACAAAAGATTTTGAAGACATTGGCTGAAGGCTACACATTTTCAGAAGCCCTTGAACAGATCGGGTTTTTTCCAAAGATTGTTGTTTCTATGGCAAAGATCGGCGAGGCGAGCGGTAATATGGATGCAACGCTTAAAGACGCTGCAGACTATCTTGATCGTGTTATCTCTATTAGATCCGCGGCAAAAAGAGCCATGATTTACCCGATTTTCAGTTTAATCTCCATCTTGGGAGCTTTTGCCTTTTGGACTGTTTACGTATTGCCAAAATTAACTGATCTTTTCACGTCTCAGGGTATGCAGTTGCCGCTTGCAACAAGGATACTCATAGGCATAAGCAACTTTATGCAGAATTACTGGTACATGTTGTTTATCTTTTTAATAGCTGTGATTGTCTCTTTTCCGTTTCTCATGAGGATAAAGAAATTTAGATATTATGTACACGAATTTTTATGGAAAGCGCCGATTGTTGGCTTGATCGTAAGGAACTCTCAGATTGCTTTTTACTTTCAATATTTGGCCCTTTTGACATCGAGTGGTGTGACAATAACTGAATCATTGGAAACAATGGAAAATGCAGTAACGAACGACTACTTTTTAAAGGCAATAGGAGGTATAAATGAGAGGCTACGGGTAGGAAGAAGCTTGTCGGAGACAATTAAAGCAGCGGGCATCTTTGACCGCATAGTGGTCAGGATGATTGCTGTTGGAGAAGTAACGGGTAACATGGATACACAGATGAAGAAGTTGGCCGACATGTACTTTGAGAAGGTTCAGAATTTAGTTGAGGTGATAGGCAAGCTGATTGAACCTGTGATTTTGGGATTTATCGGGGTTATCTTTATATTCTTTGTGTTGGCTTTGATTCAGCCAATTTACAACATGATAGGAAACATTGGAAGATATTAAGTTGAGGAGGTTTAGAAATGTTAGGTGATGTAGACGTAAAGGGAAAAGGCGGATTTACACTGATTGAGCTTGCCATTGTGTTAATCATCATAGGTTTAATTTTGGGAGCTGTATTAAAAGGAAGGGATTTGATTGAGAGTGCAAGGATTAAGAAGGTTTACACAAAGTTTGTAGAAGCCTGGGATTTAGCGGTTTTGAAATATCAAGATAGGACAGGTAAGTTATTAGATTCTTACGATAATGGCACTTTTAAAGGTGATAGTGCAAGTGATGTTAAAAGTGATTTGGAAAATATTGGTTTAACCCCTCCTCCTACCACTTACTTTATAAGGGGTAAATATTACTCTGGCACCGCAAAAGTTGCTTTTAAATATGTCACGGTAGATAGTGCAGGAGATAAACAAAATGTTATAGTCTTTGCTCCAGTGCCAACTGATGTGGCTTTAGCGTTGGATACTATAATTGACGGTGAAGATAATGGAAGTGGTGGAGATTTTAGAAACTGTGGAAATAATGTGAATGATCCTAGTAGTGTTACTGAATGTGATTCATCTTGGCCTGATAATGTGACTTCTTCTGGAAATACTTATGTAGCTGTTGGTTTGATAGTAAGGTAATTTTTTTCATGAAACAAAAACTCTCTTTCTTCGGCTTCGAGGATGAGCCATTCAGGCTCACCCCCGATGCCGATTTTTATTATCCATCATCAACCCATGAGAAAACCATAAGGTTGCTGAACTACTTTTTAGAGGATGGCGACGGTTTTGCCATGCTCATTGGTGCACCGGGCACGGGCAAGACTACGCTTTTGAGAAAATTTCTTGAGGAAATGCCAGATGATTGGGAATTTGCCTTGATTGTTACATCGATGCTTTCACCCTCAGAGTTAATGAGATTAATTTTGACGGATTTAGGGATAAAAGACGTATCTGGAGACCTTGCGAGGAATTTAAAGATTTTTCAGGATCACATAATAGAACTTGCTGAAAAAAGAAAGAAATTGCTTTTGATTATAGATGAAGCGCAAAGTTTACCTGTTGAATCGTTGGAACAGATAAGGTTGCTTTCCAATATAGAGTTTAAAGACAAGAAACCTTTACAGATAATTCTTTCTGGTCAACCTGAGCTTGAAAAGATGGTTGAAAGCCAGATAACGCAACTGAATCACAGGATAACGGTCAGGTGCTATCTTGAACATTTAAACAGGAAAGAAACGGAAGAGTACATAATGTTCAGAATGGCAAAGGCAAACGGCTCTGTAAAAGTCGAGAAGAATGCGTTGGATAAACTTTATAAGATTACGGATGGTATACCGAGATTGATAAACAGCGTCATGAAAAGGGCGCTTGTTATGGCATATTCCGAATCAAGGAAATACATTACAAAGGACGATATAGACAAAGCCGCTCAATCTTTGGGTTTAAAAAGGGAAAAGGACGCTTTGAAAATTGTAGCTTTGGGAATTGCTTTTGCTATAATAGTTGCGATAGTAGTTTTTGTTGTTTTGAGGTACTGATGAGACAAAAAGGCTTTACGTTGGTAGAAGTGGCTATAGTTTTGGTTATATTGGGCTTAATCATTGGGCTTGGTATTCCCATGCTTAGAATGCTTATTCAGCAGAACAAATTAACAGAAGATAGAGCTGTTGTCAAAGAGGCAAAACAGGCGTTAATTGGCTATGCTTATGCGCATGGTGGATTTCCAGATGTATATAAAAGCAATGGACTTAAACTTCTCCCATATTTTAAACTCGGTGTTAGAGCTACAGATGCGAATGCAAATCCTTTGATTTATGATGTAAATCCCTATCTTACTGACAATGCTACAGGCGGTAATCTTCAAACGTTTTGTAAAAATGTAGCAACAGAGATGACAAAAAATGATTATCCTCAGATTGAGTACAGCGATGGCAAGACAACATCTGTTGCTTTTGTTGTTTTAAGTAAGAGTATTAATTATAGACTTGACGATTTGAATGCAAATGCTGCAAAGGCGAATAATAATCAGGCCGTTTTTGATGCACCAAGCCATCCTTATAGCAAAAACTACGATGATATAGTAGCTGTAGAGACATTTGGGGATTTATATCAGTGGTGTCAAAATAATGTTGGTTTTCAGAGTGGAAGTGGCGGAAGTGGAAATGGCGGCGGTTCGAATTTACCACCAAAGGCTTTACTTGCATCCGTTGTGTCTCAGATATTGAGCCAATTTAATGGAGTTCCCACGAAGAAAGAATTAAACTCTATTTTGCCCGAAGGAGTTAAGGCAGAAGAAATTGATAATAGTATAGTGACTCTTAGGTATAAAAATAGTGTAGCTAAAATAATTTATAATCCATTTACAGGCAAAGCAACGTTTGTTAATATTTGGTAGCAGGGGGATACTGTCACATCTACCTCATTTCTTTAGGTAGTTTTTTGTGAATGTGAAAGATTATGAAAAGGAAAAAAGTTCTTTTAATTTTTCTCTCATCCTTGCTTTTAGTTGTTCCCTTGATAGCAATTCCCAACATAAATGGAAATATTCAACAGAGGAAATCTGAATTAGCTCAGATAGACAAACAGATCTTTATCGCCCGTCAGAATCTTGCAGAGATCCAGCGTTTTTTGAGCTTTAAAAAGAAGTTAGGTGGCGAAGTGTTGAGTATTAGGGTAGAACCCGTTAATATAACGGCTGATTTTAACTCTATGTCGCAAGTGGAAAGAATGAACGATGTCATAAACTCTACGTACTCTGGGGACGGATACTTCTTCTTGGGCAGTTTTAGTGTTGAGCAATTGGAAAGTGATAACAATTCTCTAACTTGTTCTGTTCAGTTAAATCTCACAGGTAAAAAGGTTGTTGTTTTTACACGGTGAAACAGTATTTTGTGTTTGGTATTTTGGTTGTGGCTATACTTATTGCAAATTTTTTTAGCAAAAGTTTTGTTAAAGAAATTTATATACCTGAAGTTCAACCTTTGTCTTTGCCCAAAGTGCAAAAACTAAAGAAATTCAAGGTTTGCAATATAAATCCGTTTGCATTTAAACCCAATGAGTGCTTTGTTAAAATTTTAAACACAAAAAGTGAAAAAAATAACAGTTTGAGATTGAATTTAAGTATGATATATTTTGTTAATGGGGAGGGTTACTGTAAGATTAATGGCAAGCTGTTGAAGGTTGGCCAGGGCTTAAAAGGGTTCAAGGTTACAAAAATAGAGAAAGATAGGGTTCTTGTGGATGTTCACGGTAAAAGAAAGTGGTTAAAGTTGGATGTTTATGCAACTCAAAAGGATTAGTGTTTTATTCTTGTTTGTTATAGCTTTACTTTTGACGAGTTGTACAGATAACATAAAACAGCCCAAAACCGTTGAAAGAATTCTAAAACCCATAAAGACTGAGAATTTAAACAGGCGAAATATAAACTTGGCATCCATAAAGCCAATAGTCAAAAAAATAAGCATTTTGGATTTGAAGCACGTAACTTTGTTTGCAAAGGGTATTTCCTATAAAGACGCTATATTGGAAATTTTGAAACCAAACGGTATAAACGTTGCATTTGACAGCAATTTAGATAGTTACGTTAATAACCCTAATATAGATGTGGCT
>WFQQ01000071.1 GCA_015486965.1 Desulfurellaceae bacterium | reverse complement strand
CAGGGGGGAGGCCCCACCTAAGGGGGAGTGAGGCGATAAACTAACTTTCTAATTTTATTATAGATAGTTTTTTCTAAATTTCAAGTAAAAAATCAAATGTTTAGCTTTTTATTTTGTCTGGATAGTATTAAAAAGATGACAATTTAATATATATGACAAATCTTCAAACAACCTATCTGAGTTTGGTTTATTTGCTGTTTTTAAGACTATCTCTATCTCTTTTTCGATGTCTTTTCCCTCTATCTGGTTAATGAGTTTTAGCTTTTTCAATCTTTCTACCTCTTCTTTAAAGCTTTCCATATATGGGCCACAGATTAGTATGTTGTTGTAGAAAATGGGCTCAAGGGGATTGTGTCCTTTTAAACTGTTATGGAAACTACCGCCGAGAACTGTTATTTTTGAGAAGGAGTAAATCTTTGTAAGCTCCCCCAGTGTATCGAGGAGAAGCACAGAATCAGAGCTTTTAAACTCTGTTCTTTTTGTGAACTCTATGTCATTTTTCTTAAAAAAATTTTCAAACAGTTGAACATCTTCCATATGCCTTGGGGCAACTACAAAAAAGAATTTATTCTTGAAACTTGAGACAATCTTTATTGCAATATCTATCTCCTCTTTGTGAAAGCTTGCAAGAACCATTATGTCTTTATCTGAGTGAATTAAAAAATCCTCTTTTTTTGAACACTTTCTCTGTTTTAAGTTGAGTACACAGGATTTGATGTTTCCGCAGACAATAACTCTATCGCTAAACTGTCTGTACCTCTTTGCGTCTATTTTTGATTTAGCAATTATAAGGTCGAGCCGGGATAGTACTTTTCTGAAAAAGAATGAAAATCTTTTGTATTGTTTAAAGCTCTTTTCGGACATCCTTGCGTTGATAAGAATAACTTTCGTGCCTTTAGTTTTTAGTGTGTGTATGTAAGAAGGCCAGATCTCGGCTTCAAAAAAAATTGCAATAGTGGGTGGATTTTTTAAAACTCTTTTGTGTAAAGGAATTAGGTCTATAGGCATCAAAAACCTCTCCCTGCCTTTAGCCTGTTTGTATCCTGTATCTGTGAATACACTTATCACTGCCTTTGAGTTAAGCTCCTTTTCAAATATATCAAGGAACGATAAAGCAGTTTTGACTTCGCCAAAACTTGAAGCATGAAATAGAAGGTAGTTTTTTTCCTTTATTGGTTTTGGAAAAATCCTGTCCAGGAGGTGATATCTAAATCTTCTGTTTACTGCGGATTTTAAGAGTATAAATGGTGAGAAGACTATCAAAAAAAGAGCTATTAAAATGTTATAAAGAGCTATCATCTGCCAATTGAAGTTTATAGAGCTTTCTGTAGTATTCGCAGCGTTCAAGCAATTCCTTGTGCTTACCTTCACCCAGAATAGTTCCATTTCTTACAACAACTATTTTATCTGCTGAAAGAGCTGTTGATATTCTATGCGCTGCCATAATTACCGTTCTGTTTTTCATCAAGTTGTTCAGGGCTTTTTGAACTATCTGCTCGCTTTCAAGGTCGAGTGCACTTGTAGCTTCATCCATAATAAGTATATCCGGATCTTTGACTATCGCCCTTGCTATGGCTATTCTCTGCCTTTCACCGCCAGATAGTATTACACCCTGTTCACCGAGGTTTGTGTCGTAGCCATTTTTCAACTTCATTATAAACTCGTGTGCGTATGCGTCTTTAGCAGCTTTCACAATGTCATCCATGGTGAGGTCTTCTCTGCCGTATGCTATATTTTCTTTAACTGTTTTTGCAAAGAGAAGGACTCTCTGGGAAACAATGGCAATTTTTCTCCTCAAACTTTTCAGGTCGAACTCCCTTAAATCTATACCGTCAATCAGAATCCTTCCGCTCGTTGGGTCGTAAAATCTTGGTATCAGTTCAAGGATTGTTGTCTTTCCTCCACCACTTTCTCCAACAAGTGCGACCACGGACTTGGCTTTTATGGTTAGATTTATATCTTTAAGAGCAGCCTTGTTATTGTCATCTTCGTAAGAAAAATATACATGCTCAAACTCTATTTTGTCCTTAACACCTTTGAATTCGATTTTACCCTCGTATTTCTCTTTCTGGGAGTCTATGATTTCAAATATCCTCTCCACAGAGGCAAGAGAGCTGTTTATCTTGTTGTTCGATTTTGCCAGGATTCTAATGGGTCTATAAAGCATAAACAGTGCGGCGAGAAATGAAAAAAACCCTCCCACTGTTAGCATGCCTTCAAACACAATGTAGCCTCCTATCCATATCAGGAAAGCTACACCTATTGAGCCTATGAACTCCATCAGTGGACTTGTTGCCTCGTCTATCTTTATCGCCTCGAGTTTTATATTCAAAAGCTCATCGCTCTTTTTCTCAAACTCCTCAAACTCTTTTTTTTCTGTTGAGAATGCTTTTATCAATTTAAGGTTTGTTAATGCCTCCTGCATCTTCGTTGTCAGTCCAGCAATTGATAACTGTCTCTTTCTGCCTATTTTTTTCATCGTTCTACCAAAGTGCACAATCGGATATGTTGCCAATGGCAGTACTGCTGTTGCAACAAGGGCAAGTTTCCAGTTATCTATGTATAGAACCACAAGCAAGCTAATCGCTTTAAACCCTTCCCTGATCATACCCGGTATGACATTTGCAATGCTATCCTGAACCTGCTCTGTATCGTTGAGCAGCCTTGAGGTCAAATCTCCGCTGTGTGTAATGTCAAAGTATTTAACGGGTAGGTAAAGGATATTCTCAAAAAGTTGATTTCTTATGTTAAACAGAACCTTCTCTGCTATGTAGTGGGTCTGATAGCCCTGTAGGTATGTAAAAAGACCTTTGAAGAAATAGGTGAGCATGATGGCAATGGGCAATAGATAGAGCATTTTTTTGTTTTTGGATATAAAAATATCGTCCAATGCTGGTTTGACGAGGTATGCAGCCAAAGCTGAAAGAGCTCCTATGGCAACCATGCAGAATATAGAGAATAGTATTCTCTTCCAGTATGGTTTCAGGTAGCTTAGAAGCCTTTTAAGTATCTCTTTTTTCATCAACAACCCTTAGCAGCTGCTCTTTTAGGTTCTCTATATCTAAAGATATGTCAAGGTAGATGAATTCTTCACGATCCTCAAGTTTCACGAAATCTTTGAAGGTGGTTATTATGAGCTCCGCTTTAGTCCTTTCCCTTTCTTTTATCAAAAACTCAATCTCTTCCTCTGTATAGAAGTGGTGATCTTCGAATGCATAGAAACCCAATATCTCAACCTCTTCTCTTTCAAGCGTTTCTTTAAACTTCTCAGGGTTTCCAATCCCTGCAAATGCTATGGCTTTTCTACCGCTGGCATCAACTCTTTTTCCATGTTTGTTGAAAAAGCCTTCAACCCTCATCTTAACATCAATACAGTTTATGCTTCTCCTTTTTTTGGTATCCTCTTCTCCACCTTTATCTATACATGCAACAACATCACATCTACTTATAGCTTTTTTTGAGTCTCTCAATGTGCCTGCGGGTAGATAAAATCCATTTCCGAATGGCTCATGTTTGTCAAGCACACAAATCTCTAAGTCTTTTTTAATTCCTCTTTTGTGAAGGGCATCGTCAAGAATAATGTATTTGACCTTTAAACCCAGCGATAGTTCTATGGCAGCCTCCCTGTTTTTAGAGGCTATAACGGTTGTATTGACCTTTTTTGCTATCATATAGGGCTCATCACTCACTTTGGGTGGTTTTTTAAAGATGTTCCCATCAATTGAGACCATGTGGATAAGTTTGTCTTTCAGTGGGTAGTTGTTTGTAATGACGCAGGTTCTGCCGTAGTTTTTAAAAAATTTTGCAAGTTCTATTACAAGCGGTGTTTTCCCGACTCCACCAACTACGATGTTCCCAACACTTATTATTTTTACGCCCTCAAACTCCCTCGGTTTTCTGTTTGAGTAGTATATGTCCCTTAAACTTAAGAAGGTTCCATATATAAGAGAAGCCGGCAAAAGTGCAGGCTTAAGCTTTTTCTGTAGCTTTTTTAAAGCAACCGGATTCATTTAGGACTTCTTCCAGTATTTTTGTTTTTTTATCAAACTCGCTCTTATTGTTAACATAGATAGGTTTTTTATATATAAACTCCATTTTAGATAGTGGTTTGGGTATGATAAATCTGTCCCAACTATTGAGCGTAAAGCATCCATAGTACTTTCCTACAACCGGGTAAATAGGCCGTTTTGAAAGGTATGCAAGCTCTACAACTCCCCTCTTTGCTACCCTTCTTGGACCCTTTGGTCCATCAGGTGTAATACCAATGCTGACGCCGCTTTTGAGCTCTTTAAGCATCTCTCTGAAAGCTTTTTCAGGATTTCTGTTGCTTGAGCCTCCAACAGTGCCAAGTCCAAAGTATTTTATAGTATGGCTTGCGAGTAGTCCATCCCTGTGGGTCGAAATTAGAATTTTTAGTTTTCTCTTTTTCGAGTGGGCAAAAGGCAAAAAAAGTATAATCTCATGCCAGAATGCGAATATTACAGGCTCGTCGGGCACCGTCTCTTCATACTTTACCTCGATTGTGCAGAGATTGGAATACAGCTGTATCAGGGTGTAAAGTATCAATGCTTTAATTTTCACAGCACAGACACTATCTTTTCTGCGATTTTTTTGGTTATGGGGTATTCGCCAAGAATGTTTTTTAGACCCTTAAGTTTCTCCCTCATCTCACTGTATCTGTGTTCGTCTTGATAAACTTTAAAAAACTCTTTAGCTATATTTTCTGGGTTTGCCGCTTTTTGGATAAGCTCTTTAACAATCTCTTCCCCAGCAATCAGGTTTGGAAGTGAGATATGTTTAATATTTTTAATCAGTATTTTCCCAAGTCTGAAGCTTGTAGGGCTCATTCGATAGACTACTACCATAGGAAGGCCAAAGAGAGCTGCTTCCAGTGTTGTTGTCCCACTTTTAACGATGCCAAAAAAGGCATTATCCATCCACTCATGCGGGTTGTGTTTGAGTTCTATGAATGGATACTTTTCTAAATAAATTTGGGAAAACTCTTCTGTAAGGTGCTCAGGGTAAACCCACACAAACCTGAAATCCTTTACATTTTCCTTTATTAATTTTGCAGCGTCGAACATCACCTTTGCGTTGAAATCGATCTCGCTCTTTCTGGAGCCGGGCATCAAGATTATGATGTTTTCCTTTTTGTGTACTCCTATTTTTGAATGCAGGATGTCAATTATTGGGTGGCCAAAGTAAAAAACTTTGTCCAGCCTGTGCAGCTTAAAGAAAAACCTTTCAAAGGGCAGTATGGGTATAATCATATCTGTGTACTTTTCGAGTTGGGATATTCGGTATTTTCTCCAAGCCCAGACCTGTGGTGTTATATAGTACACAACCCTCTTGCCAAGCTTTTTTGAAAATCTGGCAATCTTCATATTGAAATCTGGAAAGTCCATAAGTACAACCAACTCAATGTTTTGCTCTCTAATAATCTTTTTTGTTTCTTTAAGAATGGTAAGTGCTTTTTTGAGTATGGGTAGAGCTTCCCTTGCCCCGATTATGGATATCTCCCTGTAATCAGCAATCTTTTTGGACTTATTTTCAAGAAGTGTTGAACTTATAGTAAAGAAGCTGAAATCACCCAGCCGATTGAACTCGTCAATCAAAAGAGAGGCGTAGTTTTCTGCAGATTTTTCGCCAGTAACAATTAAAACATTCATCTATCCCTGCAGAATCCCCTCTTGGAGGCTTTTAGAAACTCTATCATGTGTATGACATTTTTGGAAGGACTGTTTTTTAGCTTTTCGTAAGCCTCTTCAAATCTGAGTTTACTTTTGAAGATGATTTTGTAGGCATTTTTCAGACGCTCTATCTCCTCATTTGAAAAGCCTGCTCTCTTTAAGCCCACCAAATTGAGCCCGTGAAGTTTTGCTCTGCTGCCGGCTGCAAGGCAAAAGGGGGCAATATCTTGAGCTATTCCACTCATCCCACCCACCATTGCAAACTTACCAATACGCACAAACTGATGTATTGCTGTCATGCCACCTATAACAGCGTTATCTTCGACTATTATGTGTCCTGCAAATTGAACCGCATTTGCTATGATTATGTTATCTCCAAGTATGCAATCGTGGGCTATATGGACATAAGCCATAATCAGGTTGTTATTTCCAATCTTTGTAATTCCACCGCCGCCCTTTGTTCCTCTGTTTATCATGCAAAACTCTCTGATTGTGGTGTTGTCTCCTATGACGAGTTCGCTAAATTCTCCCTTAAATTTTAAATCTTGGGGAATTGTGCCAACCACGGCGGATGGAAAGATTTTACAGTTTTTACCTATCTTTGTGTATGAACCTATATAGGCGTTTGGCTCAATTTTTGTATTGTCCCCTATCTCAACATTGCTTTTAATATTTACATTGGCACCTATTTTTACATTCTCACCAAGTTCGACCTTGTCTTCAATTATTGCTGTTGGGTGTATTTCACAGGCCATCTACTCACTCTCCCTGTCTATCTTTGCAGCCATGATGGCTTCTGCTACTATACTGCCATCAACCAATGCTTTTCCTTCCATTTTCCAGATATCAAGTTTGTGTTTGAGAATTTTAACCTCTAAAACCACCTGGTCGCCTGGGGTTATGGGTTTTTTAAACCGTGCTTTGTCTATCCCCACAAAATATACCATTCTTTTACCACCGATAGACCTTTCAAAATCTTCCTTATCCATTGATAAGAAAGCCAGAATTCCACCCGCTTGAGCCATGGCTTCGACTATAAGAACCCCAGGCATTACAGAAGCATTAGGAAAGTGTCCCTGAAAGAACGGTTCGTTATAGGTTACATTTTTTATGGCTTTTATCCAGTTCCCCTTTTCGTAATCAATTATTCTATCTACCAGCAAGAACGGGTATCTATGCGGCAGCATTTTTTTGATATCTTCAATCGTTAGCATCTTCAAGCTCCTTAATCCTTTTTTCTAACTCTTTTATTTTCTTATACATCTCGTGTAATTTAGGCATGATAACCGAATTTTTCAGCCAGTCTTTATGGTCATACACAGGTATTCCACTGTAAACACCTGCCTTTTTTATACTTCTACCAACCCCTGATTTAGCCGTTATTATAACATTGTCGGTTAGGGTTAGGTGGCCTGCTATACCGCTTTGACCGGCAAGTATAACATTTTTACCCAATTTCGTTGAGCCAGATATCCCTGTTTGAGACACGAGGATTGAGTTTTCACCAACCACAACATTGTGCCCTATCTGAACCAGATTGTCTATCTTTGTCCCCTTTTTTATAACTGTACTCTCCAGAGCTGCCCTATCTATTGTTGTACAGGCTCCTATCTCCACATCGTCCTCTATAACTACATTGCCAATCTGGGGGATTTTTAGATGCTTTCCATCTTCTGTGTCTGCATACCCGAACCCATCGCTTCCGATTACACTACCTGAGTGGATTATTACATTGTTTCCTATGACACAATTTTCTCTGATTGTTACATTAGGGTATATGATGCAGTTGTTGCCAATTTTAACATTTTCCCCTATGTACACAAATGGCATTACATGTGTTTGTTTTCCTATGGTAGCACCCTTTTCAATATAGACAAAGTCTTCAATTCTTGCTGTTTTGTCTATCTTTGCATCTTTGCTAATCATCGCATTTTTGCCTATAAGTGGTTCTTTGGGTTTTGGCAAGAATAGGAAGCGTAAGATCTTTGCAAAGGCTAAGTATGGGTTGTCGCATACTATAAAGTTCAAATTGGGGTAGTTATTCGGGTCAATTTTATCTGAAATAATTATACAACCTGCCTCTGTGGTGTCCAAGAATTTTTCGTACTTGGGATTTGAGAGAAATGCCAGATCGTTTTCTTTGGCTTTCTCTATGGGTGAGATGTTGGTTATCTCAACATCTTTTCTGATTATCGGTTTGCAGTCTAAAATTTTTGCAATCTGGTCTATCTTCATTTCTTACTTGGCTTGGAGTTATTCAAAAGCTTAATCACGGTACTCGTTATATCCATGCTATCATTCCAGTATATTACATTACCCTGGCTCGTTTCAAACACACCATCAATGCCGTGTTGCTTTGCATAGTTTTTAATTATATTCACAGCTTTTGATAAAATTTTGTTTGTCTCCTCAATCTCCTTTTGCCTGATTTCTTCTGAGGCTTGAGCCTGATACTGTTGAAGGTCTGCCATAAGCTTTTGGTACTGTTTCTGAAGTTTTCCCTTCTCTGCTTTCGATAATTTCTTGTTCTTTAGTTTTTTTATAATGCTCTTAATCTTATTCTCTTTCCTTTTTATAACCATTTTTTTTGCTTCGATCAGTGCTTTTAGCTCTTCTTTCGCCTGCTTTCCCAAGTTGCTTTCCTGCATGACCTTTTTTAAGTTAACAAAGGCTATCTTTGTAGCAAAGGCATTAGAGCTTAGAATGATTAAACTCAGCAGTGCAACCAAACCAAAAACAGATAATCTTTTCATAAATCTATCCTCCTGAATTTATTTTTAAAATAGAGCTCCCATCGAGAACTGAAATACTGTGGTTTGTTCATCGTCCCTTGGAGAGAGGTTTTTGGCTACGGAGATTCTAATGGGCCCGAGAGGTGATATCCATCTCATCTCAAAACCTGAGTCGTACCTTAAATCTCCAAAGTCAAAGCTGTCAGTCCATACATTACCCACATCAAAGAACAGGGCACCATAGAGCCTTAATCCACTCATTATAGGAAATATTAGTTCCGTGGAGCCATAGAGCTCTCTATCGCCACCTATGTAGTTACCTTCATTGTCCTCTGGTGATAATTTGTCCACCTCAAAACCCCTCATGTTATCAATACCACCCAGGAAGAACTTTTTGTCAATAGGAACATCGTTGCCCCCATAACCTTGAGCAGCACCAATCTGACCTTTTATATGACCCACTAAGCCCCAGAACAGTGGATGGAAGTATTCCCCGAAAAGCACAGCCTTTATATATTTTCTGTCCCCTCCAAGACCGGCAAGTGTTGTTTTTAAGCTTGCGTTTACTCCCCGGGTTGGCAGTATGTAGTTGTCAAGGGTTTTGTATGTGACAAATGGCATCAAGGCACTTTCAATATAACTACCTTCCTGTTGTTTAAGGTAGTAGCTCGGATTGTCAGTATCTAAATCTATGGTGGTAGATGTAAGTGAATATTTAATTCCAACTGTCAATGTCTGATCCCAGTACCTTTTTGAGATAGATGGCACTATACCAGTTGTTCTTTCTGTGTAGTCATAGCTCTCAAACTCATCGTGAAAGATGTTTAGTCCAAGAGCGATTGGTTTATTTTTCCACCAAGGATTGACCAATTTTAAGTTAAAATAGCTCGATTTTGTTGTTAGATTTGCCGAAAGCTTTGCATGGATTCCGCTGCCAAACAGGTTTGTTTCACTGATTGAACCCTGTACTCCGAATTTTGTGTATGTTCCATAACCCACTCCGAAGGAAAGCATACCTGTTCTTTTTTCATCTACATGGACTATCATCTTAATCTTGTTTTTGCCAACTCTTTTGGTTTTAATTTTTACATCTTTGAAGTAGTCAAGATTAATCAGGTGCTGTCTCGATTTTCTGATTTTAGAGGTCGAGAAGATGTCTCCCTCTTTTAGCTCAAGTTCCCTTCTTATTACATTATCGTGTGTTCTAACATTGCCGGTAATCTCTATCCTTGAAATATAGACTTTGGGTCCCTTGTTAACGACCAACTCCAGGGTAGCCGTGTGGTTTTTTCTATCTCTGTGTATGATTGGGTTTATGTCGGCGAATGCATACCCCCTGTCTCCATACATATCGGTTATCTTTCTAATGCCTTTCCTCAGTTGAACCATATTGAATGGTTTGTTGAGCTTTAGGTTTAAAGCCTCAAGTAGCCCTTTTTTAGTTAGTGGTTCAATATTCTTGAATTTTATAGATTTAAGAATATACGGCTGACCTTCCTTAATGTGTATATCTATGTGTACATTTCCCGTATCTGGTTCAATACTTACGAGTGGTTCACTCACTTTAACATCAAGATAACCTTTCTTTAGGTACTTATCTATGATTTTTTGTCTATCGCTTTCCAAATCGTTTATTCTTAAACTTCCCGTGTAGAACCATGGAAGGAATGTTAATATATAGGGTCCTTTTTTAACATGGTTAGAGAGTCCCTCTTCGAGCTCTGATGTAGATATGTGTTTGTTTCCTATGATATTTATGTCTCTGATTACTCCCTCTTTGCTCTCTTTTATGTGGAAGATTATATCAACCCTATTCCCCGGGACTTTTTTTAGTGTGTAACTAACACTTGTTAAGTACCTTTTTTTTGAAGCGTACATGCCTATTATGTTGTTTATGGTTTCCTCTATGAGCTTTTTGTTTAAGATGTTGTAAGGTTTAATTTTCAGTGCTTTTTGTAGTTTCTTGTCGCTAATTTCCTCGTTTCCCTCGAACATTATGTACCTGACAGAAGGTTTCTCTTTTACTTTAAATATCAGGATATCACCACCATTTGTCTCTTCCGCATATGCTGAAACCGTTTTATAGAAACCGAGGTCGTATATGTTCAGGATATCACTATCGACAGTCTTTATGTTTAGTTGTTCACCAACTTTTGAATTTATAACACTGAGAATTGTCTCCTTGTCCGTCCTTACATTGCCTTCCACCTTGATGGAGACTATCTGCTGGGCAAATGAGCTTGCGGAGAGAAACAGAAAAGCCAGTAGCAGAGCTACAAACCTTTTTCTAACTATCAAGCCGCCCCCCACTCAAGTACAAAACCCTTTTGCATCTATTCGCAACTTCTTCGTTGTGGGTCGCAATTATAAATGTCTGTCCAGTTTTGAAGTTAATTTGTTCCATGCTGTTAACTATATCAATTGAACTAACTTTGTCAAGATTGGATGTGGGTTCATCGGCTATGATTATGTCTGGTTCATTCATCATTGCACGGGCAAGCGCAACCCTTTGCAGTTCCCCTCCAGAAAGAGTTGATGGGTATCTTTCAGCTTTATCGGGTGAGAGACCCACAAGCTCCATCAAAAACTCCACCTCTTTCTCTCTTGGCTTTCTATTTGAAATCATAGCAGGTAGCATTATATTCTCTCGAACGGTAAGCTCGCCAATCAGGGAGTAGAATTGAAACACAAAACCTATATGTCTGTTTCTTATTTTTGCAAGATTTGTCTCATCTGAAAAGTCTATTTTTTTGTTAAGAAAGTAGAGCTCACCACTATCTGGCTCGCTCAGAAGCCCCAAGATGTGCAACAGGGTGCTCTTTCCACTTCCAGAGACACCCATAATGGCGACAGTTTCACCTTTTTCAATGCTTATATCCACCCCGTTTAAAACGGAAATGGTCCTGTCTCCGCTAATAAAGGATTTTTTTATGCCAACCGCCTTTAATATCACTGCCTGAGCACCTCAATTATATTAACCTTTGATGCCTTGTGAGCTGGATAGAGGCTTGATAGAATAACAAGTACGAAAGAGACAAGGGTGATGCCAGCTATGTATTTTATATCAATATCGACAGGTATGGTTGTGATGTAATAGACCGTTTTAGGAAGCTCGATGAAGTGGTATTTCTTTAAAAGAAAGCTCAAAACAACACCCAGGATATCTCCTGTAAATATACCAATTGTTCCTATGATGATAGCCTGCCTGATGAATATGTTTTTAATGTTTTTTGGAGTTGCCCCGAAGCTTCTAAGTATTGCCACATCTTTAGTTTTCTCAAGCACAAGCATCATAAGAGAGCTCGTAATGTTGAACGCTGCCACTATTACAACGAGCAGAAGTATTATGAACATGGCTATCTTTTCAAGTTTAAGGGCTGTAAAGAAGTTGTAATTTAACTCCATCCAGCTCGATGCGTAAAATTTAAAAGGGAGCTCTCCGTTGATTTTGCGTGCAAACCTGTCTGCGGCGAATGGATTTTTAAGCTCCACAGCGATGGTGTTAACAAGTCCTTTCAGTGGAGTTTTTGCCCAGAGCTCGCTCAAAGGAATATATAGGAAACTTGAGTCATAGTCGTACATACCGCTTTTGAATAGACCCGTTACCTTTTCCTTAAAGGATAGAGGAGCAAATCCGAAGGGCGTGGTTTTCCCGAATGGCAGGATGACCCTTACACTCTCTCCTATTCCTACATTGAGCATCTTTGCAAGCTCATAGCCCACCACCACACCACCTTTTTTTAGTGAGCCTTTTATAATGTACCTCTTTATAGGGTTTTTCCCTGTGAGTTTTAATCCATTTATGACAACTCCACTTGAAAACCCATTTGCGCTGACCATTCCTTGTGTTATGAGGACGGGGTACACAAGCTTAACCCCTTTGAATTTTTTTATTTTTTCTATTAATGCTCTGTTTAAGGGAAAAACACCTGAACTATTCTTTATCAACACATGGGGTGTTATGTCCACTATCTTTCTTTCGAGTTCATTGTCAAACCCGTTCATCACTCCCATAACGATAATAAGGGCTGCCACACCTATGATAATGCCTAAAACAGACATGAGGGAGGAGAAGGAGATGAACTTCTCCTTTCCCTTGGATGACTTTATATACTTTAAGGCTAAGAAGGTTTCAAAATTCACTGTATCGGTTTGGACAGAGCTTTTTGCAGAACCTCGTCCATGGTTTTTACATAGTGATACTTTAGTTTTTTAGACCTTATCTGGTTTTGAACTTCACCTGCATCCTTTTTGTTGTCGTAGGGTATTATTATATCAAAGATGCCAGCCCTTAAAGCTGCAAGCGTTTTCTCCTTCAGTCCACCTATGGGTAACACCCTGCCAGTTAGAGTTATCTCGCCTGTCATTGCAATATCATGTTTTACAGGTATCTCTGTTAGACAGGATATTATCGAAGTTGCAATGGTAATACCTGCGCTTGGTCCATCCTTGGGGACTGCCCCTTCAGGTACATGTATATGTAGATCGTACTTTTCATAGAAATCCTCTTCAAGACCCAACTGTTTATACCTGCTCCTTGCAAATGTTACAGCCGCTTGGGCTGACTCCTTCATTACATCACCCAGAGAGCCTGTTAGTATTAGCTTTCCTGACCCTTTTACCTTTTGGGTCTCTATGAACAGTATCTCTCCTCCAAACGGTGTCCATGCCAGGCCAGTTGCAATACCCACATAGTCCTTATCAAGTTTTTCTTCCACATTGAACGGTGGGACACCGAGGTATTTTGTTATAAGATTTGCCGTTATGTGAAATTCCTTCTGCCTTGTTCCTTCGGCTATCTTTCTTGCTATTTTTCTCAGAACTTTTGATATGGTTTTTTCTAAATTCCTAACGCCTGCTTCCCTTGTGTAGTTCTCAATTATCTTTCTGATAGCGTTATCTGTCCATGTGATTTTATACTTCTCCAACCCGTGCTCTTTTATCTGTTTTGGAATTATATATCTTTTGGCTATTTTCATCTTCTCTTCTGTTGTATAGCCAGATAGCCTTATAACCTCCATTCTATCAAGTAGCGGCGGAGGTATAGTTTCTGTGGTGTTTGCCGTAGTTATAAAGAAAACCTCAGACAGATCAAAGGGGACACCCAGATAGTGGTCTTCAAATTCGCTATTCTGCTCAGGGTCTAAGGCTTCCAACAGTGCACTTGCTGGATCGCCGCTAAAGTCCCTTGAAAGTTTGTCTATCTCATCCAGTACAAAAACGGGATTTTTCACACCAGCCTGTTTCAAGCCCTGAATGATCCTACCCGGCAGAGCCCCAACATATGTTCTCCTGTGTCCTCTAATCTCTGCTTCATCCCTGACTCCACCCAAGGAGATTCTCACCAGCTTTCTGTTGATAGCCCTTGCAATGGATTTTGCAAGTGATGTTTTGCCAACCCCTGGCGGTCCAACAAAGCATAGTATGGGTCCTTTCATATCCTTCTTTAATTTTTTTACGGACAGGTACTCAAGGATCCTTGTTTTTGCCTCCTTTATGTCGTAATGGTCTTCGTCCAGTATCTTTTGCACTTTTTTGATGTCTATCTTTTCGTTGGAACGCTTGTTCCAGGGCATTGAGACCATCCAGTCTAAGTAGGTTCGGATTACATTTGCCTCTGCCGAGTCTGGGTGCATCTTTGAAAGCCTCATTAGCTGTTTTTCTGCTTCCTTTCGAGCTACCTCTGGCATGCCAGCTTTTTTTATCTTTTCTCTGAACTCCTCTATCTCATCGGCTACATCGCTTTCACCTAACTCCTTTTTTATGGCTTTTATCTGTTCTCTTAAGAAGTACTCTTTTTGTGTTTTCGATATCTCTTCTTTTGCCTGGTTCTGTATTTTTGTTTGGAGGGCTAAAAGCTGTAGCTCTTTATCCAATATCTCATTTAGTCTTTTTAGTTTTGCCTCTACTGAGTCTATCTCGAGTAGTTCCTGTGCTATATGGGTTCTTAACTGTATGTTGCTTGCTATGATATCTGCAAATTTGTCTGGTTCGTCTATGTTGTTTGCTATGACTACAATGTCGTTCGGTATATTTTTGTTATAAGCTGTAAGTTGTTGCAGTTGGTCTTTTATAGCCCTCATCAGGGCTTCTGTTGTCATCTCTTCGTATTCGCTTATGGGCTGTCTCTCTATTTTTTCCTCTACCTCTGCTTCTATAAACGGTTCAAATTGTTTGAACTCTTTAACCCTTACTTTCTTTAAGCCCTGGACTAAAACCTTTACCCTACCGTCAGGCATTTTTAACATTCTCAATATTAAGCAAGCAGTTCCTACATGGTATAGGTCATCAGCCTTGGGTTCGTTAACCTCGGGTTTTTTCTGTGTCAATGTAACGATTATTCTGTCTTTAGAAAGTGCTTCGTCAATGGCTTTAATGGAAAAATCCCTTCCCACAAATAGCGGTATTATCATATATGGAAAAACCACCATGTCCCTTAAAGCTAAAACGGGTAGAGTATCTGGTAGTTTCATTATTTCTTGACTCTCGTTCTCAGCCATGCTTTCACCTCTTTTCAAGCGTAATCTTTAATATTCCATTAAGGTAATTTACATCTTTAACTCTATCTATAGGGCAGGGTAGCTCAAGCCTTTTCCTGAAAGCACCAAAAACCCTTTCTGCCCTTAAGTAAACGGCCTCTTTGCCGGCTTTTCTTTTCTTAGAGCCGACTATTTCGACCATAAATCCGTCAATAATGTTAATACTCAAACGGTTAAGGTCAAGATCGGTTATCTCTAATTCCACGAAAATATGCCGTCCTTCATCTTTAACATCACACAGAGGTTCAAAGGCAGAATCCTGCTTGAGCAGTAAAATCAAAATCTCACTTATGGTACTCATTGATTATTTTTTCTAACTCTTTTGTATATTTGCTGTTGGGATATTTTTCTTTTAGCTGTTTCAAGAAGCCTTCCGCCTCTTTCTTTTTCCCAAGCGCCAGGTAAACCCTTCCAAGAAGGTAGAGCATATCGTCGTTAAAGTTCACATTTTTGAAATGCTTATACATATATTCAAGTCTGTTTTTGGCAGCTTTAAAATCGTCAAGGTCAGCATAAAATTTTGCAACAAAAAGCTCATGTTTGTATAGCTCTACAACACATTTTTCAAGGTAGTAGTTAATCTTGTCTCTGTATGGGTTGTTTGGGTACTCTTTTAGAAGCTCTAAGAATGCCTCTATAGCCTTTCTCACAGGTGTCGCATCCAGTTTATACCCGTTTCTCGCTTTGTAGTAGCTTAAGGCTATTTTATACTTTGCGTAAACCACCTCTTTGCTTTTAGGGTATAGTTTTATAAATCTCCTGTAGTAGTCCCTTGCAATGAGATAGTCCCCTTTGGCAAAGTAAACATCTCCCAATATCAGGGTTGCCCTTTTGGCGTATATACTTCCAGGATGCTGTGCGTTTATCATTGTTAGGGCGTGTTCGGCTTCGTTGTAGTCGTGATTAATATAGTCCTGCACACCCTCGTTGTACCATTCAAGCGCTGGTTTCTCCTTTTCATGGGGTATAATTTTTTTGTGGGAGGAGCATCCAGCTAATAAAAATGCCAAAAGCACCCCTCCACTTATTGCTATTGATTTTCTCACCTTATCAGCACCTCATAACAGTGTGGTTTTATCCGCATCCCGGTGAAATACCACTGGGATCGTCTTCCCAATCGCTATCGTCCCAGGTTTTTTCAGATGCTTTCTTTATTTCTTCTTTAACCTCTTCAGGTTTCTCTTTTTCGTCCATACTAAAAAACCTCTTTAAATTTTATACCTTTAACAATCTCATCCCCCATAATCTCGTTTACCCTGTTCACTATCAACTCTTCCATAAAAGAGAGCTCCTGTTTAAATACAGAGTTTGGAGTTCCTACCACTATTATTCCGTTTCTAAACCCCAGTATTTTAACATGGCTTGAAAGCTCCCCTAAAACATGCTTTAAAACTTCGTAAACACATTGACTTACTGTAAGCTTTTCAAAGACACCACTCTTTGCAAGATCGTCAAATATAATCTGCCCAATGCTTTTAATCATGGCGTACCCGGGGGGATTTGAACCCCCAACCTTAAGATCCGGAGTCTTACGCTCTATCCTGCTTGAGCTACGGGCACCTCGTTCTTAACCATCACAACCCAGTCTTTTTCATTCTTTTTCAAGACATTGTCAACTGTTGCCTTGTGTGAAAAAGCAGCTTTGGCTACAATGGATATATCGCTATACTTGTTAACATAAACAAGCATAAAGTTGCCCTCTTTAACTGACTCCAGACCAGCCTGCACCTTTTCTGTTATGGTGTCCTCTGGTTGGCCTCTGAGATCGAGTTCCTTGTCAATGTTGAAGGAATCGCTTTTGCCGTCCATATCATACCTCCACTCTAATTTGAGGCACCCCTTCTGTATTTCCTGTTAAACTTTTCAACTCTTCCCGTCTCATCAACTATCTTCTGTTTTCCAGTAAAGTAAGGGTGGCATTTTGAACATACCTGAACGGTTAAGTTTGGAACAGTTGAGCGTGTGACTATCTCATTGCCGCAAGCGCATTTGATTGTTGTAATTTCATACTTTGGATGAATACCTTTTCTCATCAGCTTACACCCCTTTTCTTCTAAAATTTCCTCAGGAAGGTTAACATAAATTCTATCTCCAGGCAATTAAATTTTGATGTTTAACCGTTTTTCAATAAAAATTGGTTCACTATCCATTAAATCCAGAGATAAATTTATCCCTCCAAGCTGTTTTTTCAACTCTTCCTCTTTTGAGAGCAGGCGTTTATAGAATGAGTGTTTGTTGAACAGTACCGTTATCGAAGGGTTATCTTTATACGATGCTTCTATAAAAACTATACCTAAATCTGTTAGCTTTATAACCAAAGAAAGGCTGCTTGGCTCTTTTTTAATGTATAGCTCTTCGTTCTTTGAGTTTATCAGTAGTGGTACCTTTGTATAGATGTTCTCCTTATCGTTATTACCTGTTTCTATTGTTTTAAGGATATTTTTAAAAATTAAAGTTAGTTTTTCTGAGCTTCTATCATGAATCAGATTTTCCAACCCTTTTTGTAGTTTGGCGAGTGGCTCTCTATCAAATACACGCTCCCTTATGAGCTTTTTCTCGACATCTTTCAGAGCAGCTTTGATTTCTTCAGGCAGTGAGATGGTATTGAGCTTTAAAGCTCCTTTAACTGCTTTCAATCTATCGTTGGTTTGTAGTGCGCTCTCTATGGCTTTTAAGGTTTCCAAAATAACTCCTCTTTTATCTTCAACGATAAACTGTCTATTGAGCTTGGTAAACTCTACTTTTATGTTTTCTGACGTAATAATTTTCAAAATAAGCTGGGGGTTTAGCTTTTTAACCATGAGCTTAACTCTTTTCTGAGTGAGTTTCTGGTTTGTTAGAGCTTCGTAAACAACTCCGTCTATTTTAACCAGAAGTTGCTTATCTTTTTTTTCTATAATTTCTGCATCTACTATCTGGCCAATTTTAAATTTTTCTTTTAAACCCTTCGATGTTTTTATGCTGAGTGAGTTTTGGTTTTTGCCTGTTAGCATTTTAAAACGCCCAGACACAGCTCTTTTACAGATTCTATGGGTTTGTCTTTTAAGCTATCCCAAAAGGGAAACTCTCTGCACTGCTTTGGTCTTTTTGGGTATATTTCACACTGGTACCTTTCGTTCAAAAATACGCACCTCTTTTCTCCGTTTATAGCAAGGTCTATAAGGGCTATTTTGTAGTTTACTTTCCTTGTGTATAGCCTCAGGAAATCCTCTTTTGTTATCTTTAAAAACCCTGATATATCTATGATGTCTGTGTCTGTTAGAAAGACATATCCCTCTCCAATGCAGCATTTTCCTTTACAAATTTTGCACTTTTGTTCATCGAAACAGTAATGAAAACCGTCCTTTTTAATCATTTTACCCCTATTTTTGGGCAGATGTCGTTTAAAGGACACTCATCACACTTTGGTTTTCTCGCTTTACATATTCTCCTTCCGTGTAGAATCAATCCAGTATAGAATCTTATCCACTCATCCTTGGGAATTTTATCCATGATGTCCTTTTCTATCTCATCAGATTTCTTTGACTTGGTAATTCCAAGCCTTTGCGCAACCCTTGCCACATGGGTATCGACCCCGACTGCTGGTATGTTGTATGCCATTGAGACAAGAATGTTGGCAGTTTTTCTACCTACACCTGGAAGTTTAACAAGCTCATCCACGCTATTTGGAACCTCTCCGTTGTATTTTTGGTGTAGTATTTCTGATAGCTGCTTTAGGTGTTTACTTTTTGTGTTGTGCATGCTACATGATGATATAAGTTTGTCTATCTCCTCTATCGAAGCCCTTGATAGTGCCTCGGGTGTGGGATATTTTTTAAATAACTCCTTTGTAATGGTGTTTGTTCTTGTATCTGTGCAACGGGCTGATAATATTAAAGCGACAAGCAGTTCGAAGGGGTTTTTAAAATCAAGCTCAATTTTTGGCTCTGGGTATAGCCTTTTAACCCTTTCAATCAACTCTTTCATTTGATGAACTCCTATATGTTATTTTTATAGAGCAACCTTTGAAGCCAAACAATTTGTACAGGCTGTTCTTCACATATCGTTTGTAGTTTTCCTCAAGCTCCTTTTCCCTGTTTGTGAATATGACGAAATGGGGTGGGTTTATTGCGACCTGGGTGATGTATTTGAGTTTTACCTCCTTACCCTTTCTGGAAAACGGTGCATTTTCTTTTATGATTGTGTGCAGTTTTTCGTTCAACTCATGTGTTGGGATTCTCCTTGAACAGGTTTTTACAACCTTAACGAGTTTGTTTAATAGCTTGTTTATGTTCTTTTTCTCTAAAGCACTAACAGCCACCATCTCTGCAAATTCAGCCGTTGGTATCTGGTTCTTTAGCTTTCTTTTAAACTGTTCTAAAGTTAAATCTTTAACAAGGTCCCATTTGTTCAGGGCAATAATAATGCCTTTGTTTTTCTCAATGACGGTATTTATTATCTGCTTGTCCATTGAGGTAAGCCCCTCGCTGGCATCAAGAACCACCACACAGATATCGCTTCTGTCTATAGCATAGATCGAGAAAATACTTGAGAGCTTATCCAGAGCTCCTTTTGTCTTTGTTTTCTTTCTTATGCCAGCGGTGTCAACAAGCAAGAAACATCTGTCTTTATAGTAAAACGGTGTATCTGTACTGTCCGTTGTTGTGCCAACACTATCACTTACCACACTACGCTTTTCGTTTAAAATGGCATTTATAAGAGAAGATTTTCCAACATTTGCTCTACCAACGATTGAAACCCTAGCATCACATTCAACTCTTTTTTCACTGTTGTCTATGAGTTGCTCTATTTTTTCCTTTAATGTCTCTAAGTTCTTCCTGTGTGTCGCAGATATCTTTAGAATATCTCCAAATTTGTAGTATTCATACTCGAAATCCCTCTTTTTGACATCGGATTTATTTGCCACAAGTATGTATTTTTTCTTGCTTTTAAGCACATATTTGAATATCTCCTCATCCTCGAGGCTTATTGGAGTGGTTAAATCAAAAACCACTATCACAAGATCGCTTGAGTCTATTGCGTGTTTAACCTGTTCATTAATGTTTTCACTTAACTCTCCTTGTTTTTCAAAACCGCCTGTATCAATAAACAGCACATCCTTACCGCCCACCTTTCCATATTCAAAAACCCTATCCCTTGTGGTTCCTGGGACATTCAGGATGAGGCTTTTGTTTTTCCTTGTTAAAGCGTTAAATATTGTAGATTTACCCACATTGGGTTTACCGACTATCGCAACCTTTGCCACCTTTACCTCCCAATCAGGAAAGATTATCAATTTATCTGGAATTTGCAAGGAGAGATTGGTAAAATCGCAAACGGAGGTGTATCATGCTGGTTAATAGGGCTTTGTTTGAGCTTTGCAGACTTTCCGACTCCTTAGAGGGAGACGATACATTTCACCAGAGAAGGGTTTGTATCATATCGTATGAGCTTGCCAGAGAGATAGGGCTCGATAGGGGAGCTCTCAGCCTTTTGGTTAGAAGTGCACTATTACACGACATTGGACTTTTAACAGACAGCGATAAAACGGAAACATTCAGGCAGATTGCCTATGAAGAGTTTAGCAGTTTAAACAGGCACGCTGTTTTAGGGGGAAAGGTTGCCAGATTTTTAAATCTGCATCTGGACATCACTAATGCAATAAACTTGCACCATACACCCCATGAAGAAAACTCTTCGGTTTTGGGTAATATACTTTTTCTTGCTGACAATGTTGAGATCGCTTACAGAAGTTTGACAAATCCATTTGCCTACGATGATTTGATAGGCTATTTGGAGCAGAAAAAGAGGATTTTTGATCCCAGTGTATTTGATGCTTTAAAAAGAGTGGCAAAGAGGGAGTGTTTCTGGTTTTCACTGCTTGAGGAACATGTTGATGATTCAGTAAGAAGAATCATTGATGAGCTCCCAGATGATAGAGCTGATGAGAAATTTGAAACGGCTTTGATATACCTTTTATCTTTTATGAGCGATAATGTTGCACCTTTTTACGACAGGTACACACTCTTTGTAAAGAATATAGCTGTGAACATGGGGTATAAACTTGGTTTGGATTCGAAGCTTCTTCACAGGGCATCTTTACTCTCCCATGTGGGTAATTTAAAGATTCCATATACTCTCTTTTCTCTCCCTTCTTTGGATGAAGAGAACTACAATATTATTAAGTCTCACACTTTTGAGGGTTTTGGGATTTTAAATAGAATGGGTTTCGATAGGGAGGCAGAGCTTGTCTTATTACATCATGAAAACAACCTTGAAGAGGGTTATCCGTGCAGAGTAAAACCTGAGGGTGAGTCTGCAGTTTTGGCATTAGCAACAGTTGTTGCTGCCATAATGCAGGATAGACCTTACAGGGATGCAAAGAGTGACGATAGCATAAAAAAAGGACTTGAGAATTTTAAGGAGCTGGGAATATTTGATGGAGAACTTATAGATGCAGTGGTTGATATAGATTTGAATAAGGTAAGAGAGACAGAAGATGAGTATTACAATGCCACAAAGAGGCTTTTTACTTAAAGGAGGGATGGGTTGAAGCTTGCTATAATTGGTAGCGGATATGTGGGTCTTGTTACAGGTGCTTGTTTTGCCGAGATGGGCAACACTGTTATATGCGTTGATATAGATGAAAGAAAGATTGGGAGGCTTAAGAAAGGGGAAGTCCCGATATTTGAGCCAGGTCTTGAAAAGCTCATAAAGAAGAATTTGGAAAAAGGTAATCTAAATTTTACAACCAACACTAAATATGCCGTTGAAAATAGTGACATTGTGTTTATAGCTGTGGGAACACCGCAATCCGAAGATGGAAGTGCAGACTTAAACCATGTTCTGGATGCTGCAAGAAGTATAGGCAAATTCATGAACCATGAGCTCATAATTGTGGACAAATCAACAGTTCCAGTTGGAACTGCAGATAGGGTTAGGGCTGTTATAGAAGGTGAACTAAGAAAAAGATTTGATGGAAAGGTTCCATTTGATTTTGATGTTGTTTCGAATCCTGAATTTTTAAAAGAGGGAGATGCGGTAAACGATTTCATGAAACCTGATAGGGTTATTGTTGGAGCTAACAAAGAGAAGTCCATGAGGTTAATGAAAGAGCTCTACAGACCGTTTACTCTGAATCATGAGCGCTTTATTCCAATGGATGTGAGAAGCGCTGAGCTTACAAAATATGCGGCTAACGCCATTCTTGCAACAAAAATCTCTTTTATAAATGAGATTTCCCGTATAGCTGAAGCTTTAGGGGCTGATATTAATAAGGTAAGGGTTGGCATAGGGAGTGATAGGAGGATTGGGTATCACTTTATATACCCTGGGGTTGGATATGGTGGTAGCTGTTTTCCTAAGGATGTTAGGGCTTTAGAGAGAATGGCTTTAGAGGTTGGTGTGGAGCCCAAGATTATAAAAGCGGTTGAAGAGGTTAATTACGAGCAGAGGTTTTATTTTTTGAGTAAAATCTACAGGAGGTTTTCTGAAAACTTGGAAGGCTTTACATTTGCCGTTTGGGGACTTGCCTTTAAACCCCAGACAGACGATATGCGAGAGGCTCCATCCATTACCATTATAAATGAGCTCACGAAAAGGGGTGCTAAAATAAAAGCATACGATCCTGAAGCTACGGAGAACGCCAAGAATTTCTGGCTGAAAGATAATAGCAATGTAGAGTATCTGGATAACAAGTATGACACATTGAACGGTTCGGACGCCATGATATTGATTACAGAGTGGAAGGAATTTAGAAGCCCCGACTTTTACGAAATAAAAAAAAGACTCAAGCGACCCATCATTTTCGATGGCAGAAACCAGTATAACAGAGAGTTCCTTAAAGAGTTTGGCTTTGAATATTATCAGGTGGGTGTTGGCTCATAAATTGCTTTTATTCTCCGTTTTCCCAGATAAAGCCTATCCTTAAGCCCCCCCAGTGTTTTCCCTCAAAGTATATTGGAACAGATATATCGTTCATAACAACGCCTGTGTCTCTCATGTATGTTTGTAAAAGCACTGGGTTTGTGTTCCTTGCAGCAGCAAGTCCCGTTGGATCGTTGAATATCCTCATAGAGCGATTACCGACCAAGTCTTTTTCATAATCTCCTGTTAATGGTTTGTCGTATATAGTGTTGTGAGCTGGCAGATATCCATTGTCGTCCACTAAGACTACGAATTTGAAATTTGGATCCATGGCAAGGTATTTATCCTCTATCGGCTGTATGTACTTTTTGGCAAAGTCGGTAAATCTTGTTTTGTATTTTTGTGGGTTGGTATTAGGTATTGGTATGTAATTTCTATCCCACAGATCAGAAGAAGAAATAATGCCTTTTTTAACAGCCTCTTCAAATGTATTTTCTATCTCTTTTTTGGCTTTCAGAAGTATTGAGTATACTTTATCAATATAGGAGCCGGTTCTAAATTTAATCATGAATGTGAATAGTTCTTCAGCTGTTTTTGAAATCTTGTAAGTATCCTCTCTTATTTTCTCTATTCTGTCTGCAGATTTTGTTACATCCTCCGCCATTTTGTCTATTTTTTCAGCTATCATATCAATTGCTGAGGATTGTTCTTCAGCGGCTGTGGCTACATCTTCTATCATTCTACTTGCTTCTTGAACACCGTTGGCTATCTCTATTAGGGAGTCAGAAGCAGTTTTTATTAACTCTTTTCCTTCATCCACTATGTTTATTAAGCTCAAAGTTGCATCTATAGTTGATTGTGTCTCGTTCTGTGTTTTTGAAACAATATGCCTTATCTGTTCTGTTGAATGGGAAGTTTTATCGGCAAGCTTTCTTATTTCATCAGCAACCACAGCAAAGCCTCTACCTGCCTCACCAGCTCTTGCCGCTTCTATAGCTGCATTTAACGATAACAAAGCGGTTTGCTCCGTGATTTCAGTAATAACTTCAACTATTTTTCCGATTTCTTCTGATGATGTTCCAAGTTTCTTCATCATCTCTGCGTTGTTTTTGGCTTCTTCTGCTATTGCTTCTATTTTTTGAATGGCGAGTAGAGCTTTATCAGAGCCATCTTTTGCTAAATCATTTACCTTTTGCATAAAGTCCGAGGTGTTTTCAATGTTCTGTGCAACGCTATTTATAGTGTCCTTTATTTCATCCATGGCTGCTTTAATCTCTTCCATGCCCTCAGCTTCACTTTTTACATTTCCTGAAATTTTTTCTATATTGAAACTTACTTTAGCAGCTTCTGTAGCCACTCTATTTGCCACCTTGAGTGTTTTTTTCAGGGCTTCTTGCACATTTTTGATAAATGAATTCATGAGATTTAGGAAGCTTAATGGTTTTGGAGGTTTTGGCAGTCTATCTGTTAAATCGTATGTCGTACAAAGTCTTGTTTTGCAGAATTTATCTAGGTCTTTAAGCGGCTTTATAAAAGTTCTATAGTAGTAAAACAGAAATATACCAAAAAATAGTGGGGATAGAACAATGAAAGCAATTAAAACCATGCTTTTGGCTGTAAAATACACAATAAGCATAATTATGAAGTATAGAATAAAAATAGCAGAACTGATGCCAATAACATCCATGGAAATCCCTCCCGAGTTTTTCTTTGATTAGATATCACCTTATAAATTTAAAGTCAAAACATTTATCTGACCGTTTTCATTTTTTAGAATAATAAATATTACTATTTTTTAAATTTTACTTAGTTGAATTTGCGTATTTTTTCTATATAATTACCACTTAAGGTTGAAGGCGGTGGGGTTCGCCTTAAACCGCTCTTCTTTTAATTCCCAGAAGAGCCGATAACCCCTGCATGAGGGTCTATATAGTTTTTGCGGGAGGTGTCTAATGCTGTATCTGTTGAGTGTGCTACAGCTACTGTTTGTGGTTGCTTTTGCTCCGCTTGTTGTTGGTGTGTTTAACAAACTGTGTGAGATCTTTGAATCTAAGCAAGGTCCTTCGATTTTTCAGCCGTATTACGACCTCTACAAGTTATTCCACAAACAGAGCGTTGTTCCTCAGGTTGCATCGCCAATGTTTCAAATCGTCCCTTATGTTACATTTGCTATGTATCTGTTTCTAACGCTTGTGCTTCCCATAATAACGGGATTTCCACTCTCATTTGGCCCTGTTGTTGACTTTATAGGTGGCGGTTTGATTTTTGGTGCCATAGCTGGACTTAAGAAGCTTTCTGCCATCGATAGTAGGAACAACTACTCTCATTTAGGTGTATCAAGGGCTTCAAGTATCGGTGCATTGTCCGAGCCTATAATTGTCTTAATATTCATAACTTTTGGTGTTATTACACACACGAACAATCCCTATGTGGTTAACAATGTTTTACAGACCTCAACCGATTGGTATTTGTCGCTTATACATTGGTTCGTGGTTTTTGCCTTCTTTATGGCTTTAATTATAGAGACAGGAAAACTGCCAGTCGAATCCCATACATCAAATGAGTTTGGAATGATAGACCAAGCAATTGAGATGGAGTATTCGGGGCGTGAGCTTGCCTTAATGAAGTGGGGTGGATACATAAAACAGTTTTTGCTTATGAGTGTATTCTTAAATGACTTTCTGTTTCCGTTTTTCGTTCCTATGAAGGTTTCTTTTGTGGCTGTGCTTTTGTATGGCTTAATCCATCTTGTTAAATTGTTCGTTCTTGTGCTAATTTTTGCCATAATTCAATCAACGATATCTAAATATAAGCTGTTCAAAAACTTTGAGTATGTGGCTGTCGCCTTTTCATTTGCATTTTTGGCTATTGTCGTTTTTTATGCAACGGGAGGTAAGTTATGAAAGAGCTGTTTATTCTTGTGGGTTTTGCAGAGATTGTTCTGGTT
>WFQQ01000070.1 GCA_015486965.1 Desulfurellaceae bacterium | reverse complement strand
TCTTTAGCCTGTGAAACGGCAGAAAATACTAAAATAAACAATATCAATACTTTGAGCATGGCGTTTTCTTCTCCAAAAACTCCCTTTTAGACAATTCAAAGTTTTTATAGATTTTATCTGAATATTTAGAGTGACATAATATACAGCTATATGCCGCTATGATTCTTCTAAGCTCTTTTCCATTGAATGCTCTTTCACCCTTGTATGAAACTCCTTGCAGCTCTTTTCCATGAACATCAACAAAGGCATCAAGAGGATAGCTAATCGGAAGACCTGATAGTTTTGAATTATATATTGGGTTGAATATTAGTTTATTGTTTTTTATATGCAAACTTCCTCTACCCAAGCCCAAAGTTATTGGATTAAAGTGACAATCGACACAACTCCTTGATTTGAGCTGTGTTGTATGTGGATCCCAGGTAGCCATAAACATCCTGTGGAACTGCTTGATAAGTTTGCCTTTATTATAGACAGATACAAATGACTGACACCCAGGTCCAAAAGGCATAACTTTTCCTTTCCAGCCTATTCCTAATGTAGGATGTGCAAATCTGTTAAAAGAGCTGTATTCTCTAAAAGCACCCAATGTTGCCTTATGCAACAGCCAGTCGTACTGTTTCCTATCTTTAAAAGCCGCAACATGGCAACCATAGCATGATGGCAACCACTCCGAATGACACGCCTGGCACGATAGTCTCTTGTGAATTTTCAAGCTGTGGTAAGCTGTATTATCATTGAGCAATTTTATTTTTAACCTTTTTCCATCCAATTTTCTGTAAAAATATATCTTCCCATCTCTATCCTTTTGAAGGTTGTAAATGGGTCTAAAATCCTTGTGAGTGTATGCTATTTCTACACCTTTCTTCAGCTTTATTTTGCCATTGGTTTCAGCCAAAAGATATGCCTGCTTATCGGGCTTGCCAAACATAGGTTCATGGCAATCTATACACTGAATAACAACCTGCTCTTCAAATCTTTTGTGGTTGAGCCCATCCCCCATCAATCCCCATTCTGTGTGGCAATCTATACACTCTAACTTTGCCAATCTCCAATGTATATCTGCATGCAGTTTTAGGTAATATCTGCCACCACCCCTTATAACATGTGAGAATTTTCCGTTTTTATAGGGCGTACCGTATCCAGCTGATTGATATTCTCCAAAGTAAGCAAGACCTATTCTGTTTGACCTATTGTGGCACTTGAGGCAGTTTGAAGATGGTATCAGAGTTGTCAATATTGTGTGTGAATTGCCTTTTTCCTTAACACCATGGCAATCAACACATCCACCACCTCTAATCCTTTCTCTATTTTTAAAAATTGTTTGCAGTTGATTAACATGACATGCAGCACACATCTTCTTGAAGTAGTTTGTTGTTAAATCAGGGTTTTTAATATCCTTTACTTTATCCACGCTTAAGAACTCACCTTTACCTGTAAATTTCTCGTGAAGTACACCCAAAACACCTTTTTCTGTTACCATAATTGAGTTATCCACTCTTTCTATCACATCTGCGTGACACTTTCCGCAGTATTTGTCTACATACTCAAGCCTCGCTGGATTCAGCACCATTCCCCTGTGGGCCTCATTCTTATTAAATGAATATTTATCACCACCATGACAACTTGCACACCCAAATATGGATATGGGATGAGTTCTGCCAACAGTTTTTATGTTTTTATGGCAATATACGCATGAGTCTGGATTCAAACTTTTGCCTCTTTCTTTGTTATTCAGAAGAATTCTTAAGGATACAAACATTATAATTATGGAAGATATGACAACTGCTATTTTGAACCACTTCAATTTTACCATCAATCCAATTTTACCCAAAAAACAAATGGTTATTTGTGAACCATATCACATACAGAAAATACATAGAAGTTAAAATTGATTCTGAAAACCACTAAAAGGAGGTGCTGTATGAGGAGATTTTATCTAATTGGTTTGATCACACTCATTTTGGGTGTTTTCTTGTTGAGCAATGGCTTTGTGAACTACAGTTATGCAGGTCAAAACAAAGCTTCGGTCCAAAAGTTGATCCAACTCTCTCAAAAGTGTGTGCAGAACGGTGATTTGGCCAAGGCAAAGGAGTATGCGCGAAAAGCTGTTCAGGCAGACCCTTATTCAAATGCAGCATGGAACAATTACGACAAAGTACTTATGGCAACACAGCAGAATTCTGAGGAGAGCGAAGAGAGTTCTGCTTTGGAAGGATGTTAAACAACACTTGGGGAAGGCGTTTCTAAAGCCTTTCCCCTCTTAAAAATTTTTGCTTTATAGTAAATCAATAATAATATAGATATAAAAAATCATAAAGATGAAGCAAGCAAAATAAGAGATATAAAAATGTTGACATTTGTTAGTGATGTTTTTTACAATTCACTCATGAATCGATATGTAGATTTGATTGCTTTTCTCAATGAAATAGCTCTTTTTAAAAAGGT
>WFQQ01000069.1 GCA_015486965.1 Desulfurellaceae bacterium | reverse complement strand
TCACTGGAGTAAGCAAGTTCTCAAAACTCAATCTCTTCAGTGGTTTGAACAACTTAGAAGACATCACAATTGACAAGAACTATGCAGAGATATGTGGCTATACACATGACGATCTGCTAACTGTCTTCAAAGACAGAATAGAGGGTGCAAACTTGGAGTTAGTAAGAAAGTGGTATAACGGATACAACTACTTTGGCAAACCCCTGTATAACCCGTTTGACATACTTTTGTTTCTCTCCAAAGACCATGAGTTTAGAAACTACTGGTGGCAGACAGGTAACCCATCGTTTCTAATAGAGAAGCTAAAAGAAGAAAACTACTATATCCCTGAACTTGAGAATGCCCTTATATCAGAAGAGACCTTGGAAGCCTTTGATGTGGACTATATTGACCTAAGGGCACTCCTTTGGCAGACAGGGTATTTGACGATAAAGGACAGATTTACAGATGATACAGGGGGTAATCTATACAGACTCTCTATCCCCAACCTTGAAGTTCAGCTCTCACTAAACAGACTCTTCGTGGATTACTTGACAAACCAAAGGATGGAAAAGACGAGGTATGAGCTCGGCATAAAGAACGCTTTGAAGACCAACGATTTTTCCTCCTTTATCAACCACCTAAAGACCATCTTTGCAACCATCCCCTACCAGAACTATGCAAACAACATCATATCCAAGTATGAGGGATACTATAGCAGCGTCATCTTTGTCTATCTGATGGCTCTGGGTTATGATGTGGTACCTGAGGATATAACAAACAGGGGAAGGATTGATTTAACTCTGAAGATGAAAGATAAGATCCTTATCTTAGAGTTCAAAGTGGACCAAGAGAAAGACAAACCGATAAAGCAGATAAAAGAGAGAAAATATTATGAGAAATACTTAAACGAGAATAAAAGCATATATCTGATTGGCATAGTGTTTAGCTCGAAGGAGAGGAATATTGGGAAGTGGGAAATTGAGAAAGTGAATGGGTTAACGGGCTAATAGGGAAATGAGTGGATGGGTAGATGGAATTTTGGATTTTGGATGTTGGATTGTGGATTGACCAACCTTTAAACCCTCCGGATGTAAAAAGGGTAATTTGGTAAATTAGCGACTAATAAAGTCAAACAGCCTATTTTGGATTTGATAGAATTAACAATGTCAAAATATTGACCGATTGTCCTAATTTCTGTTCAATTTCCGTTGATTTTGGTTTTCTTCAAAATTTTAGAGCCAACAGGACAATAAGTGGCATCAGAATTTAGCTTAAGCGACAACTTATCTTTGCGGTTTTTCCAGAATCAAGGCTAAATCTTTTTATATATTTTTGATTATGTAATTTGTACCGAGAAATTAGAATTTACACACCGTACCCACAAAATACTATTTTTATCTAAAATCCACCTCTATCGTTATTTATAAGAGAATTTTACTAAATAATATTTACAGTTAAAGAACACAGGGAAGCCCCCTGTGTTCTTTAACTAGGATTGCAAGTAACTGTATTCTTTGTTGTATCGATGGTACAAGTTACACTGTGACCTTTAACGGTAAAGGTTAGCGGGCTTATATTTTGTAGAGTACCGTTATCAGTTAGTGTTATAGTTGCTGAAGTGTTATCATCATCATTAACATTACATGTGGAAGTTGTTGTTCCATTGTCTGCCCAATCAGCCATGGCTTTACTTACACATGCTGAGAGGGTTGACTGAACATTAGCTGCTGCAGCTTTATTTACGTATTTCATATACTGTGGAATAGCTATAGCTGCTAAGATCGCAATGATTGCTATAACAATCATCAACTCAATCAGTGTAAAACCGCTCTGTCCCTTTACTTTCTGCATAATATCACCTCCCTTTCTTTTCTCTTTTTGAATGGCAAAATCTATCACTCTCCTCTCACCCCCTTTCTTTTGTTAGGCTATCATTTTGCTCAAAGAAATTCAACATATCCCTTTAGAATTTATAAAGTTTCTTAGTGAAAAAACTGTGAAAAAATATTTTTATTTTTGTGCTGACAGAAACAATAGTGTTGTTGACATTGGTTGTGTTCTATGTTAGGCTCAAGGCTGAAATTTGTTTAGGAGGATTTTTAATGGTTGAGACTTTGACTACTCAAGAGTTTAAAGAGAAGATATTTAACTATGAAGAGAGCCAGGAGTGGAATTACAAGGGAGATTTACCCTGTATCATCGATTTTTATGCAGACTGGTGTGGACCATGTAAGATGGTTGAACCAATTTTAGAGGAGCTTGCAAAGGAGTATGAAGGCAAGCTGAAAATCTACAGGGTAAACACCGACCAAGAACAGGAACTCGCTCAAGTATTCGGTATAAGGAGCATACCTTCTCTGCTTTTTGTCCCCGTAGGAGAACAGCCACAGATGGCTGTTGGAGCTCTACCGAAAGAGGCTTTCAAGCAGGCAATAAAAGAGGTATTGAAAGTAGAGTAAAATTCGGATTTATCGATTTAAAAGAGGGCATTAGCCCTCTTTTTCTATTTTATTCCCTTTATGCGCATAATAAACTCAAGTTTATAAAAAGCTTTAGCCGAACAAACTTTATAGCTCTAAAAATAGGAAGAAAACTTTAGAATATCTAAAAAGGGCGGACTTGCCGCCCGTTTGGTTTTTTAAAATCTGCGGGGTTTTCTTTCCCTTGCCTCGTTAACTTTGAGATTTCTACCACCAAAGTTGGTTCCGTTCAAAGAGTCGATGGCTTTCTGGGCATTTTCCTCATCGATTTCGACAAAACCGAAACCCCTCGATCTGCCCGTTTCTCTGTCAGTGATAATCTTGGTTGAGCTAACCTCTCCATACTCCTCAAACAGTTTTTTGAGCTCATCCTCTGTTGTCTGGTAGGGTAGGTTCCCTACATAAAGCGTCTTAACCATAAAAACACACCTCTACAAAAAATCTATTGCTGAACACAAAAGCATTCAGCTCTTCATCAACCTATGGTTAGTCAATGAAGATGGCTGTTTATACCAGTTCAACCTTCTCTTGTCAAACAAAATCTTCATAAAAGCAGGTGAAATTTTTAGTTGCTTGTTTTTTTTAGTAAATATAATACAATTGCCCCCGAAACATCAGACTTCTGCAATGTGCGGAAGAAATTGGGGTAGAGTGTGAGGTTTTATGGTTAAAGTCTGGCAGGTTATCTCCTCGATTAAGTTATCTTTAGTTTTAATCTTGATTTTTATAATTGCTCAGGCTGTTGCTACCTTCTTGCCTTCTGAGACTCAAGCATTTGGTTATGTTTACGGCTCTGTGTGGTTTGAGTGTTTGATGTGGTTTATTGGACTCAACCTTATTTCTGTTATGCTTAGGTATAGAACTTATAAGAAAATGCCATTTTTTATTTTGCACCTTTCCATACTTGTAATTCTAATTGGTGCGGGAATAACCCGCCATTTTGGATTTAAGGGAACCCTGCATTTGCGAGACAACCAAACAAAGTCTTACATTGTCTTAACAAACAGGGCAAACCCAGATGATAAAAAGGTTAAAGAGCTCGGTTTCAGCGTTAGGCTTGATAGGTTTGTCATCAGGACTTATCCAGGAAGCATGCAACCAAGCTCGTACGATAGCTATATCACCATAATAGATAAAAAATCGCACAGGACATTCAAATATCACATCTATATGAACCATATTCTAATCTACAAAGGGCTTCGATTTTATCAGGCGAGTTATGATATGGATGGAAAGGGGAGCATACTTGCCGTTAGCTATGATCCCGGCATGTATGTCACTTACTTTGGATACATTCTGTTCATTTTGAGCTTTATATTTGCCATTCTCTACCGAAAGAGTCAATTCTTTAAAGATGTTAAAACACTTATTTCTCCACCTAAAGCTACGGTTGTATTTACTTTGGTTGCATTGTTTTTCTCTTCCCACTCAAATGGATTCAGCTTAAAGGAGTATGTGGTTAAATCCAAAAGGAGTGCGAGTGAGTTTTCAAAAATCTTGGTTCAACACAACGGCAGGGTGGAGCCTATGGACACACTGGATTTAGATATAGTTCACAAATTGACAGCTAAATCTCATTTGCTGGGCATGAATTATAACCAGATAGTGGCGGGCATGGTATCTTTTCCAGATGAGTTTGAAAAGCTTCCTCTTATATATGTTGAAAATTCAAACATACGAAAGGAGCTTAATATAAAAGGCAAATACGCTTCTTACAATGATTTTTTAACTAAAAAGAATATGCCCCTGTTTTTTAAATCTGTGTTTAGAGCCATGCACACTCCCGACTTTAAAAGAACCCAGATTCAAAGGGATTGGCTTAAGCTCAATGAAAGGGTTTATATTGCATATTTGGTGTTTAATTCACAAATTATGAGGATATTTCCCCTGCCAAAAGCTAAACTTGAAAACTTCAAATGGTATTCCCCTGTTGAGATTGAACATTTTTTTGAAAAGGGTGCGATTAAGAAAAAGTTAGCCAGAAAGTATTTAACTTTTTATATTAATTTGATTAATTCCCTCAAAAAGTACGATACGAGAGGTGTGGCTAAAGCAAGATCAGATATCTATTCATTACAGAGAGAGTTTTCCAAGCCCATCTTACCCTCTTTGAAAAAGGTCGAGTGGGAGATTAGATACAACCACATGCAGATATTCTCACACCTGATAGGCGTTTATACACTTTTGGGTCTTTTGGGATTGCTTATCGGTTTTTTGGAGATAACAAGGGACAGGCTGTTTAAAAAGAGCGCAAAGGTTCTATGGTTTTTAGGGATTGTTGCCATTCTTATTCACACATTCAACATGGGTTTGAGATGGTATATTTCAGGGCATGCACCCTGGTCGGATGCTTACGAATCTATTATATTCATTGCATGGGCTTCTGTTTTCTCAACCCTTATCTTTTTTAGAAATTCTGCTATAGGACTGGGTAGTGGACTGCTGGTCGGTGGTATGTTTATGGTTGTTGCAAGTATAGACAACATAAATCCCCAAATAACAAATATTGTGCCGGTTTTAAACTCTTTTTGGCTCATAATACATGTAGCTTTTTCTATAATAAGCTATGGATTTCTATCGGTTGCCGCCATGCTTGGTTTGATAAACCTCACTCTTCATGTAATGAAAAGCTCCAAGCCCTCGCTTTTAAACAAAATAGAGCGTTTCAACACTGTTATATATGTTTATCTCGTTATTGGATTGGGACTGCTCTCGTTTGGAACGATATTTGGGGCAGTTTGGGCAAATCAGAGCTGGGGGGCTTACTGGTCTTGGGATCCAAAAGAGACATGGTCACTGATTAGTATACTTGTCTATGCGTTTTTAATTCACAGAAATATAATGTATAGAGCTGATAATAGAAGTGTTTTATTTCCGCTTCTTGCCTTTTTAAGCTATGCTTTTATATTGATGACATATTTTGGAGTAAACTTTTACATAGCTCAAGGTTTACACTCATACGGAAGGGGCAGCGGCTCGCTTTCCTGGTTTTATGTGATAGTTACAGGCATGGTGGCGTGGTTTGTTGTGGTTATCCTTTCTGAGCTTGCCCCTTTAAAAAAGTAGCTTAACGGTAGCCAAAAACTTTTTTGAGTAAATCTGTTACCCTTTTAGCTGGATTTTTTCTTATTGCTTTTTCTTCCTGAGCTATGTAGTAAAAAATTCCATCCTCAGCTTTATTTAATACATAGTCTGTGAGATTTAGATTTACATGTTTTCCAAATGGCAATGAGTTGTATTTTTGTATTATGGAGTTGTAAGTTTGGACAGCTTTCACCTTCCTTAAACTTTTCTCCACAATAGGCCTCATCTCCTCTTTAAGCTCTTTTCCCATTTTCTCCTTGAAGTATTGAGTTGCAGCATCATCGGGTCCTTTATAAATCTTGTAAACATCTTTTATGGTCATCTCTCTAATGGCTTTTAAAAAGAGTCTCTTTGCCTTTGGAGTTGCAAGCTCAGCCGCCCTGTTCATCTGAAGTTCGAGTTTGTTAAGCTGCCCACCCATACCTATTCTATCCAGAAGATTCTTGATTTTCTGTAGCTTCGAGGGAAGCGGTATATACACATGCTTATCTTTGTAAAAACCGTTTATTCTCCCGAGCCTCGAAACGGTGTTTTCTGCACCAATTTGTAAGGCTTGTTTCAGAGCGGCTGCTATTTCGCTTTTTGATGGGGAGCTACTGCTGCGCGAATGGTTAGTGGTAATTCCCATTTTATTTAGTTTGTTCAGGCTTTTGTTTAGCCAACCTGCATTTGCTCTTGTTCCTGTATTTACTGTAAAAAGCAAAAGAATAAAAACCAGTGTGAATTTTCTAACCATTTTCACTCTCCTTTTTTAGGTGTATATCCATCTGTGGATATGGTATAGATATGCCCTTCTCATCAAATGTTGTTTTTATCTTTTCAAGCAGGTCAAAATAGACACCCCAGTAGTCGGAAGCCTTTACCCACGGTCTGACTGCGAAGTTTACACTACTGTCTCCCAACTCTGAAACTGCTATAAGGGGCTTTGGCTCTTTCAGGATTCTCTCATCGCTATTTACTATCTCTTCAAGGGTTTCCTTTGCAAGTTTTATATCGTCATCATACCCTATGCCAATGGTTAGGTCTATCCTACGGGTATCTTTCACTGAGTAGTTGACTATGTTGTCCCCTATGATTTTTGAGTTCGGCACGATTATGCTTCTGTTATCCGGGGTTTTGAGTATTGTGCTGAAAATGGATATTTTCTCAACTGTGCCGCTGACTCCCGCTATTTGCACAAAGTCGTTCAGTTTGAAAGGCCTGAGCAGCATAATTAAAACACCCGCACCAAGGTTTGAAAGGTTGCTCTGGAGGGCAAGACCTATGGCTAAAGTGGCAGCACCAAGTATTGCTACAAAGGATGTCATTTTCATTCCGAGGGTGCTTAAAGCCGCGAGGATTACAAGTATGAGAAGACCTACCGATGAGAGGTCTACAAGGAAATCCGACAGAGTTTCATCTACATTTGCCTTATCCAATGTTTTCCTGAGCAGTTTGGCAATGATGTTTACAATGAATTTTCCTATGATGACTATTACAATAGCTCCGAGAAGTTTTAGACCATACTGGATTGAAAGGTCGATAATGGTTTGCCCTAATTTATCCATCTTAACCTCCCCCTAATTTAATCAATATGCTTTTAACATTAACTTACTATATTGTCAAATTTTGTCTATTATTTTGTAATTTTTTGTATAATTGAATAGCTATGCAAAAGCTCTTTGTGTATGGAACACTAAAAAGAGGCTACCATAACAGTTTTTATTTGGAAGGTTCCAAGTTTATAGGAGAAGATTTTACTATTAATAAGTATTTTATGGCAGTTTCTGGTTATATTCCTTTTGTCTTTGAGGATTGGATGGAGCACGAGTTTAAAGGTTTTATAAAGGGTGAGGTGTATCTTGTGGATGGGTTTACGCTTAAGAAAATAGACAGGCTTGAGAATCACCCTTACGATTATAGGAGAAAAAAGGTTAAATTGAAGCGTTTTGGAGAGGCGTGGCTTTACTTCTACCCCCATTTTTCCATTAAAGATTACGATGGATACCTTGTTCAACCAAATAATGGCATTATTGAGTTTTAAACTTAAAAAATTTTTGCTTTACAGGTGAACGATTGTTTACTAAAATATGGTTGCTATGGATGAGAAGCTGCTTGAACGGTTTGAGGCTATAAAGAGGTTCTATTTGCGGGAAGGACGACCTCCTTCGTACTCTGAGATGGCAGAGATTTTTGGTTTTAGCTCCAAGAACGCTGTGTTTAAGGTAGTCAATAAACTTGTTGATAGGGGTTTGTTGAAGAAAGACAAAAAAGGCAGGGTGAGCTTTAGAGAGAGCCCCTTTTCCATTGGCGTATTGGGATATGTCGAAGCTGGGTTTCCGTCTCCCGCTGAAGAGGAGTTGCTTGATAAGGTTTCGCTGGAGAAATTTCTCATAAAAAACCCTAACGCCACCTTTATGCTCAAGATTAGTGGAGACTCCATGATTGAAGCTGGAATACTGCCGGGTGATTTTGTTCTTGTTGATAGAAGTCTAAAGCCTAAAAATGGGGATATTGTTATAGCCAGAGTGGATGGAGATTGGACGGTTAAATATTTAAAAAGGAGAAATGGCAGGCTTATACTTGTTCCTGCAAATAAAAAATACACGGCCATTGTCCCTAAAGAGGAGCTTTACATAGCAGGGGTTGTAGTAGGGGTTATAAGAAAGTACAGGTGATATGGTATGCAGCCATTTTCAGTTCGTTCCTGGCCTAAAGCTATAGCTCATGTGGATGCTGACGCATTCTTTGTAGAGTGTGAAAGGGTTACAAACCCATCTCTTAGGGGTAAGTGTGTAGTTGTTGGTAAGGAAAGGGGTATAGTTACGGCTTTAAGTTATGAGGCTAAATATAAGGGTGTAAAAAGGGGGATGAGAATATTTGAGGCGAAAAAAATCTGTCCAGAGGTTATAGTTATTGAGTCCGATTACGAAAAGTATAGCATGTTTTCTGTCAGAATGTTCGATATTTTGAGGAGCTTCTCTCCCGCTGTTGAGGAGTACTCCATAGATGAAGCCTTTGTTGACCTTACAGGATTAAGGAGAGTTCACGCTGCCTCTTATGTGGAGATAGGAAGAAGAATACAGAATGAGATAGGCAGAAGACTTGGTTTGAGTGTTTCTGTGGGTATTGCTCCGACAAAGGTTGTGGCTAAAATTGCATCTAAATGGAAAAAACCCGGTGGTCTTTTTGCTATTAAAGCCAGAGAGATACATAGGTATTTAGGGAGAGTGAAGATAGAGGATGTGTGGGGAATAGGCCCGAACACAGCTTCTTTGCTTAAAAAGATCGGCATAAACACGGCGCTGGATTTTGCGTTGAGGGATGAGTTTTATCTGAGGAGGTTTCTTTCAAAGCCTTACATTCAGGTGTGGCACGAATTAAGAGGAGAGTCGGTTTTAGATTTGAATTTGTCTAAAAGAGAGTATAAAAGTATACACAAAGCTGCAAGTTTTCCTCCCACATCAGACAGGGATTTTATATTTTCAGAGCTCGTAGGGAATTTGGAGAGTGCCTGCTCCAAAGCCCGTAGGTATGGTCTTGCGGCTGGTAGGGTTTTGGTTTTTTTGAAGGAACAGCAGTTTGTTACAAGGTCTTTTGAGATAAAACTGACTTCTAAGACAAATTTACCAATCATGTTGATTCCACACATTAAGTCGGCTTTTGATAAAATGTATAAAAGGGGTGTTTTGTATAGGCAAACGGGTGTTATACTTGCCGATTTGGGAACAAAAAGGATGTATGATCTGTTTGGAGGGTTGGATAAAACAAAAAAGGCTATTCGGGTTTACGAGGCTTTAGACAGTATAAACGGCAAATTTGGAAGGGGAACTCTACACCTTGCACCAAGCAGTATATATTTCAATAGAAATCAGCACCGTAAAACTGCGGATATAGTAAAGCTTGCCTCTATTGATTAATTTTTTGGAAGTATGCACACTAAGTTGCCGTCATTACAATAAAAATAGTGCTGATGCGAGGAATTAGGCCTCGAACACAGGGATTTTTAGTCTCTCCTATTTTTTTGGTTTAACCTTGAAGGAAGCATTTTTATTTTGCGTTGACACAACAATTTTTTTATTGACAAAACAAAGAATTTCATTAAGATTAGGCTTGCGAAGAGCGGGAATAGCTCAGTTGGTAGAGCACGACCTTGCCAAGGTCGGGGTCGCGGGTTCGAGTCCCGTTTCCCGCTCCATTTTTATTTACACTGAAAAAAGGCGGCATAGCCAAGCTGGCTAAGGCACGGGTCTGCAAAACCCTGATCCCCGGTTCGAGTCCGGGTGCCGCCTCCATTTTTTATTTTGCCGGGGTGGCGGAATTGGTAGACGCAAGGGACTTAAAATCCCTTGGAGCTATGCTCCGTGCGGGTTCGATTCCCGCCCCCGGCACCACTCTTCAGTCTATCTAAACCATTTACACCGCTTCAAATTTAAGATATATTTGTTGTTGTTATAGAAACACTTAAAGGAGGTTGGATGAAGGGTATAATACTTGCTGGTGGCTCAGGAACAAGGCTCTATCCAGCAACACTACCAATAGTTAAACAACTCCTGCCCATATACGACAAACCGATGATATACTATCCCCTCTCCGTTCTTATGCTTGCTGGAATTAGAGAGATTTTAATAATATCCACGCCGAAGGATTTACCTCGTTTTGAGGAGTTGTTCGGCGATGGTTCACAGTTAGGCTTAAATTTTTCCTATGCCGTTCAAGACAAACCAAGGGGACTTGCCGATGCCTTTCTGGTGGGGGAGGAGTTTCTCAATGGCAGCCCAGCGTGCCTCGTTTTAGGGGATAATATCTTTTATGGACACGGATTCACAAAGATGCTTAAAGAGAGCATGAAAATCGTTGAAGAGGAAAATAAGGCTGTCATCTTTGGATACTATGTTAAAAAACCTGAACAGTATGGGGTTATAGAATTTGATAATAAGGGAAATGTTGTGGGTATAGAGGAAAAGCCTGAGAAACCTAAAAGCAACTATGCGGCTGTTGGGCTGTATTTTTATCCAGGAGATGTTGTTGAAAAGGCAAAAGGGGTAAAACCGAGCAAAAGGGGGGAACTTGAGATTACAACGCTTAATGAAATGTATCTAAAAGAGGACAGGCTTAAGGTTGAACTGATGGGTAGGGGTTTTGCCTGGCTCGATACGGGAACATTTGATAATCTTTTGGATGCATCACGCTTTATTCAAACGGTAGAGAAACGACAGGGGCTAAAGATAGGATGTATAGAGGAGATTGCATATAACAACGGATGGATAGATAAAGAGGAGCTTAGAAAACTGGCAGAGCCTTTAATGAAGAGTGGATATGGGAAGTACTTGATTGAGTTGGTGGTTGGTGATTAGTTGTTAGTGATTAGTGATTAGTGATTGGTGAATGGTGGTTGGTGGATGGTGAGTAGTGAAAGATTATAAAGAGTTGGATGTGTGGCAAAGAACCATAAAATTAGTTAAAAACTTCTATGAAATAGTAGAGCAATTTCCCAAAAAAGAAACTTATGCTTTATCTGATCAGGTAAGAAGAAGTTCTGTTTCTATACCAAGCAATATTGCAGAAGGGTTTACAAGAAACTCCACTAAAGAATTTATTCACTTTCTTTATATAGCTTTAGGAAGTGCAAGCGAGTTAGAAACTCAATTAATAATTGCAAAAGAAGTGGGTTATATGGACACGATAGATAATCTGATAGATGATTTGGCTGTAATAAAAAAGATGATTAATTCTTTGATAAGCTCATTAAGAAGAAGGTTATAAATGAAACCTTTTATATTGTTTCTTCAGACATTCACTAACCACCAGCCACTATTCTCTATTTCTTATTCACCAACCACTAATCTCCAGTCACCAATCGCTAAAACAGGAGGTTTACATGCCTTTTGAGTTTATAAAAACAGAAATACCAGAAATCATTATAGTTAAGCCAAAGGTTTTTGGTGATAAAAGGGGCTTTTTTATGGAGAGCTACAAAAAATCTGAGTTTGAAAAGGCAGGAATTTCAACAAATTTTGTTCAGGATAATCACTCCAAATCCGCAAAATATGTGTTAAGAGGTTTGCACTTTCAGAAAGAGCCGTTCGGACAGGGGAAACTTGTTAGGTGCATAAGGGGAAAGGTTTTTGATGTGGCTGTTGATATCAGAGAAAATAGCCCCACATTTAAAAGATGGGTGGGTTTTGAGCTTAGTGAGGAAAATAAATTGATGCTCTGGATACCAAGGGGATTTGCACATGGATTTTTAACATTAACAGAAAATACTGAGATAATTTATAAGGTTTCAGATAATGAATATGCTCCAGATTACGAAGCATCTATAAGGTGGAACGATCCTAACATAGGCATAAAGTGGCCAATTAAAGGAGAGCCAATACTTTCCGAGAAAGACAAAGAGGCACCACTTTTAGCTAAATGGTTAAAAAGAAAGAATGGAGTGGAAGCGTGAAACTTTTAATTACTGGTGGAGCAGGCTTTATAGGGAGTGAATTCACAAAACAGGCTGTCAAAAGCGGGTTTGATGTGGTCGTTGTTGACAAGTTAACCTATGCTGGAGACTTAGAAAGACTAAAGGAAGTTGACGGCAAATTTGTTTTTTACAAATCTGATATTACAAACAGAG
>WFQQ01000068.1 GCA_015486965.1 Desulfurellaceae bacterium | reverse complement strand
TGAAATCCCCTTTTAGAATACGCTTTTGACGTTCAGTCGCTATGGCAGATCTCATTGCAGCCACTGTTGCACGTGCTTTTGAAATCATCGCATCATCTCTTGTCGCCGCAAATTTTGGTATGGCAATCGCCGACAGTATACCTATCACGACAATTACAAATACCAGTTCTATCATTGTGAATGCTTTTTTCATCATTATTTATATCCTTGTATTTTTAACTTGCTTTTATATTATATCGAAATTTTACTCCCCATAAAAACATAATCACCATCTATGACAGGATCAACACTCAATATCCGCACAGAGTTAGATGTATAACTAATATTTGCTCCTTCACTAATGGCTTTCGAACACGATGGCACACTATTAATATTCAATGTATTACCTTGACCTTTATATCCTGAAATTAAATCATTTATACAAGTTTTAGTGTCTGAAAGCAACACAGAATGAACCGCATCATCCCTACTGGCAACCAACCTTGGAATAGCAATTGACGCGAGAATACCAATAATAACAATTATAAAAATTAATTCGATCATGGTAAATGCTTTTCGATCTATCATCTATAACTTCTTTCTTTGTATAATATTGATAAAATATAACATAATTTTAATTTGACATCAATAAAAAAGGAATGTATTGAAAGTAGTGATTCTAGCGGGGGGGTATGGTACCCGTATTGCTGAAGAGACCGATCTAAAACCAAAACCGATGGTTCAAATTGGCGGTAAGCCTATACTTTGGCATATTATGAAAATATACTCAACATACGGCTATAACGATTTTATTATTCTACTGGGATACAAAGGCTATTACATCAAAGAGTATTTTGCCAACTATTTTTTGCACCAAAGCGATATAACAATCGATCTTACCAACAACCAAATGCAGGTACATGATAACTATAGTGAACCCTGGAAAGTAACTCTTGTAGATACAGGCCTCGACGCCATGACAGGAGCCAGAATCAAACGTGCCCAACGATATATTGGAGATGAAACCTTCCTGTTAACCTACGGGGATGGTGTGGCGAATGTAAATATTGAAAAATCTATAGAATTCCATAGAAATCAAAAAAAATTAATTACCATGACGGCAATCCAGCCCGAAGCACGTTTCGGGAATCTCGACATCGAAAGCGATGGTACCGTGAAAGCCTTCGTAGAAAAACCCCGCAGTGAAGGTGGATGGATCAATGGCGGTTTCTTCGTCTGTGAACCGGGAGTGTTCGACTATCTTGAAGACGATGATCGTTGTGTTTTCGAACAGACTCCTCTTCATCAGATGGCCAAAGAGGGAAAACTCGCTGCCTACAAGCATGACGGTTTCTGGCAATGTATGGATACATTAAGAGACAATCAAAAGCTAAATTCACTATGGAAAACCGGCAACGCTCCCTGGAAAGTTTGGAAATAAATGAAGAGATTTTACGAACAAAATATTTTATTGATGACATTCTTTTTAATGGTGGGGGCTCTTACACTTTACTTTACAATCCCTCTGTTCTACAAGCCTAACCTCAAAGCATTATTGGAGGAAGCCAGCAAAATATCCTTTTTGAATATCGGCAATTTCAAACCTGAGCCTGTAGAAAAATTGACTTTTATAAGCATTTTTTTCTCGATGCCGATCTTCGGTATCATCTATTTTAAATATATGAGGCCTTTTATAGATTTATTTTTGGAACGCCATAAAAAATTTGCAAAGTTTTTATCCTATCCCCTAATCACTCTTCTTGTTATTGTAATCATATTTCCATTTTTTTTTAAAATGAAGGACATATCTTCGCCCTATTCTGAGCTTTATCTTTTTGCAGAGTTTTACGGTAGTTATCTGTATTATCTCTCAATAATCATATTGACATTCTTATTTCCATGTATCCTCTGTACTCGGGAGCGCGAATCATTTGAGAGATTCATCAACAAATATCATTTCATTATTTTTCTTATCATGATGCTGATAGTGCTATCCATACTCTACAAAGAACATTATCCGACTACCCTCTTGACACCAGGCACAAAATTCGGGCCTCTTCATTTCAATGCGCTCTTTTACAGTCAATATCAACTTTTTAAAGAACATATTCCATTGGGCATCAATGGAGTAAGTAACACTTATGGTTTCTATCCATACTTTCTAGAGACTATCTTTACTAAGATGCCGCTGAGTGTTATCTCATTTAAAAATGTATTTGTTGTCCTCATTGGGTTTACATATCTTTTTGCCTATCTTTTTTTTAATAAAGTCATAAAAAATCATCTCCTTTCACTTTCGATGATACTTGTGTATATGTATTACATGAGCATATATGTATATAGTATATCTTATGATATGTATTTTCAATACAACCCGCTTCGCCTGATCTTTCCTTTCTTTATTATGTATCTGATTTCTCTATATCACAATGAGAAGAAACATTACCTTTTCTTTATCATAGGCATAGTGATCTCCTTGGCAATATTATGGAACCCAGAAAGTGGCATCATGTCGATGTTGGTATGGTTTACCTACCTGACTTGGAGATGGGTAGAATTAAAAGCCATCCTGATGTCGACATATAAAATCTTATTTGATGTTGCAAAAACCTTTCTGATAATAATTATGGTATTTATTGCTTTTAAAATAACGGTTTTTTACATCTACGCTTCTTGGATAAATTACGAAAATCTCTTTGAGGCCATAACCATGTTTTCGAAATATGGTTATTTTTTGCTTCCAATTCCTCCCATCCATCCCTACATTGGATATCTGGCTTTGGTGATGCTCTCTTTTGCTCTGATTTTGGGAAATATTCAGAAAAAAATAGACGTAGGTCTTGTTTTATTTGGTAGCTGGAGCATCGCAACTTTTATGTATTATCAGGGTAGAAGCCATGACTATACTTTTTTGTCTGTTTTTATAAATATGGTACTATTAATGGCATTTGTCATCAATGATTTTCTTTTTTACGGATATAAAAATTCTATCATTAAGAAAACTTTCACTATATTATATAGCCTCGTCGCATCGTTTTTTATAAGCAGCCTTATCATTTTTATAACGAAATACTCTTTTGATCCCAACTATAGGATCAATACAATGAAAGATATATCACCTTACGATCCGGATGTCGCCTTTATAAAGAAGTATAGTAAGCCCAACGAAAGAGTATTGATACTAGATTCTCATGAACAAGGGCTTCTTTATAGCGCTACCGGTACAATACCGGTAACCAGTATCGGACTAGTCGATATGTTTTTGAAGAAAGATTTCAATCATCTTATAGATATAATGAAAAATACGAAAAATCTCAAAATCTTTCTAAGCAGATATGATTTAAAGGTCTTTAAGCCTTATATCAACGATAGTTGCATTTTCAAAAAAGACGACAAAGTTTCCTTATACTACATAAAGGTCAACTGTGAATAACCTAGATACCTATCATGGCAAAAAAGTACTCATTACCGGACATACAGGTTTCAAGGGTTCTTGGTTGACCCTTTGGCTGGGAAATCTGGGGGCGGAAGTGATTGGATATTCGCTACCTCCCGAGACTACACCTTCTCATTTCGACTTAATTCCTCCGAAGGGTGTTTCGATTATGGGAGATATCAGGGATAGAAAAAAGCTGCAAAAGGTTATTGCAGACCATCGGCCGGAGGTTGTTTTTCATTTGGCGGCTCAACCCCTGGTTCGCCGTTCCTACCTCGAACCTGCCGAAACGTTCGAAACGAACGTGATGGGCACTGTCAATATTCTGGACGCCTGCCGGCAAAATGAATCGGTCAAAGCGATCCTCGTTATTACGAGTGACAAATGCTACGAAAACCGGGAGTGGGTCTGGAGCTACCGCGAAAACGACCCCATGGGAGGTTACGATCCCTACAGCGCCAGCAAGGGAGCCGCAGAACTCGTCACCGCCGCTTATCGACGCTCCTTCTTTAATAACGAAGATTACGGAAAAACCCATGAAACGCTGGTAGCGACCTGCCGGGCGGGTAATGTGATCGGCGGCGGCGACTGGAGCGAAGACCGGCTGATTCCCGATATCGTGCGGGCTATCCAAAAAGGTGAAACCCTTCAAATCCGTTCCCCCGAAGCAACACGCCCATGGCAACATGTTCTCGATGCACTTAGTGGCTATCTGTTGCTGGGTCAGAAGCTTCTAGAGGGAAATACCACTTATGCCGATGCCTGGAATTTCGGCCCTTCAGATACAGATACGCTACGTGTCCGTGAATTGTGCGCTCGTTTCGAAGCTCTCTGGCCCACAGCACGTTTCGAATGGGCGGAGGAGCCCCCTACACTGCATGAAGCTTCCACCTTGAAGCTGGATTGCTCCAAAGCGCATACCTTGTTACAATGGCATGGAAAATGGTCGGCTGACCAGACAATCGAAAAAACAGTAGAATGGTACCGTCACTATATCGAAAACAAAGAAATCCTCTCGCAAACACAGTTGGAACAATGGAGAAACCAATGAAAAAAGTCAGCGATATCGTTGCAGAATTCCTTGCAACAAACGCACAAGTCGCCAATGATGTCTTTTTAGTATCAGGTGGTGGCAATATGCATCTTATTGACTCTGTTGGCCGTCATGAAAAACTTCGCTATATCTGCAATCACCATGAGCAAGCTTGCGCCATTGCCGCTGAGGGGTATGCTCGGGTCACCAACAAAATTGGGGTTGCACTGGTCACGACAGGACCAGGCGGCACTAATGCTATTACCGGAGTATACGGAGCCTGGGTTGACTCCATTCCTACTCTGACAATTTCAGGACAAGTGAAATTCGAAACAACCATTGCCAGCCAACCCGAACTAAAACTTCGTCAGTTGGGAGATCAAGAAATCAACATTGTCGATCTGGTCAAGCCCATCACAAAATATGCTGTGATGGTCACCGACAAAAACGACATTCTTTACCATCTTGAAAAAGCCGTTTATGAGGCTAAAAACGGACGACCAGGACCAGTATGGATCGATATTCCCCTCGATATCCAGGGCACGAAGGTCAATCCAAATGAATTGAAACACTTCAGTCCCCCCAAAGTGCCGGAATATGATCTGCATATTGACGAAGTCATCACACTACTCAAACAGGCGAAACGTCCGGTCATTATCGTAGGTAACGGTGTGCGGCTTGCCTCTTCGGTTTCTACGTTCCATTCGCTTGTTGATCAACTCAACATTCCTGTAGTTACGGCTATTTCTGGAGTTGATCTTATAGAAAGTAGTCATCACCTTTTTTTCGGAAGACCAGGAATTTTAGGAGAACGGGCTGCCAATTTCATTATTCAAAATGCTGATCTACTCCTTATACTGGGTTCTCGATTGAATTTGCGCATAATAAGCTTTAATTGGGAATATTTTGCCAGAGAAGCAACCAAAATCATGGTAGACATTGATCCCAACGAACTCTCTAAAAAAACAATTAAGCCAAATTTACCTATTCTCGCTGATTTAAAACCTTTTATAGAGACTTTATTAAAGAGAATCAAATATACACATATACCAAAATATGATGAGTGGCTACAATATTGCAAGCGTATCAAAAAACATTATCCTATTTTTGATAAACATAACTTGCAAGATCATTTTGTTAGTTCATATTATTTTCCGATACTTTTATCAAAGCATTTGCCTATTCCTTCTACTATTGTAACAGGAAATGGCATTGCTTACACCTCTACATATCAAGCCTATCCCATACGAAAAGGCGATCGTCTTTTTGCCAATGTCGGCTGTGCTGCGATGGGATATGATTTGCCTGCTGCGATCGGAGCCTGTGTAGCTTACAAAAAAGAAGTAATCTGTATTACGGGTGATGGCAGTATTCAAATGAATCTTCAAGAAATGCAAACCATTATACATAATCAATTACCAATAAAAATTTTTATGTATAATAACAGCGGATATCTTTCTATACGTATTACACAAAAAAATTATTTTTCCGGACACTTTGTAGGTGAAAGCGCCCAAAGTGGTATAAGTCTTCCAGATATGACAAAAGTTGCAAAAGTTTACGGTTTCAAAGTATATACAATAGCTAACAATAAAGAAGCGGAAGAAAAACTTCCAAAAATTCTACGCGAGAAAGGACCTGTATTCTGCGAGGTATTACTTGACCCCAATGAAGAAATCGGTCCGAAAGTCGCTTCGTATAAAAAACCGGACGGTACGATTGTTTCCAAACCTCTTGAAGACCTATCACCTTTTTTACCAAGAGAAGAATTTTTATCAAATATGATTATCGAGCCTATAAAAGATGCATAAAAAAATAGAACTGGTTTTAGACTTTGACGGTGTCCTGTTCAATACTGCAGAAGAAGCATATTCCGTTTGTATACGTACACCGGTATTTAACCGAAAACGCTTTAATCATAAAGCATATCTAAAATTTCTCCGTCTCAGACCTTTAGTCGGTCCCGCATGGAACTATTATGAAATAATGCAAATTATCACGAAAAAAAAGTCATCGTCCGGTCTTCTTTTTCGTAAAACTCTGCGATCTGTACATTTTGAAAAAAAATTTTTCAAAACACGCTACAAATTTAAAAGAAATCTATATAAACGCTGGATAAAACTCAATACACCTTATGCTTTTTTCTTCAAACTTTCAGCTATTTTATCAAAATATCCGAATTGCGAAGTCTCAATTCTTTCAACCAAAGATAAAAAGACTATTTCCGATTTATTGGCATGTTATCCAAAAAGTGCCAAATACTTTGACAATATTTACGATAAAACAACTTTTGATAAATATGGTTCGAAATGTAAATTTTTAATGGAAAAACAATCAAAAGAAAAGAAAAAAATATTATTTATAGATGATTCAACACAACATATCGAAAAATGTCGTAATATTCGTAATATCATTCCCATTCAAGCAAGTTGGGGATATGTCTCCCCCAAGGATCTAACCATTTACGCACATAACATGGATGATACATTACAAATTATCATCGACTTTATAAAGGAAACATCATGAATGTCATAGAACGCGAAATGCTTCGTTTACTGAAGGATTTAAAAACAAACTACAATGTCATTAGCGTAAAAGCCGAATTTGAGGCGGAAGGAAGCAGAATCGAAGAAATGATGCGCCTTAAAGACATAACCGCTCGCGTACCGCTTCCCATTATACTAAAAATAGGAGGAGCTGAAGCAGTTACAGATATTTACAACGGTGTGATTCTCGGTGTTGAAGGCTTGGTCTCACCTATGATAGAAACAGCGTATGCAGCTTCGAAATTTTTAGATGTAATCAACAGTTATGTACAACCGGACAATCAAGAAGATATAGATTTTGCCATCAATATCGAAACTATTACGGCTTTAAAAAATATTCATGAGATCTTATTGCTTGATAAGATAGCGCTTCTTTCATCTATAACATTTGGAAGAAGCGACTTCTCTCGTTCACTTGGCTTAACAAAAAAGGAAGTTGACAACGAAACGATTTATAGCCATGTCGAAAATGTTGCTTACGCAGTTCGCAACCAAAATATCCATTTTGCCGTTGGAGGAAATGTCACCGCACATTCTGTTCCATTTCTTAAACGCCTCTATCATAAAAAACTTATTGACAAATATGAAACACGAAAAATCGTTTTTAGTGCGAATGCTCTTCTTTCCAATCCGGAAGAGGGTATACATAAAGCACTGGAATTTGAACTGTTGTGGCTGAAATCAAAACGAAGATTTTACTCTAAAATCAAAGAAGAAGACGAACAAAGAATAGAAGATCTTGAAAAAAGATTAAATGTTTTATCATGAAACTTTTTATAACTGGAGGAAGCGGCTTTATTGCAAAATCGATTGTCAATTATTTTAAAAAAGATAATGACATTGAACTGTTTGCACCTGATCGAAGTTTTCTTGATATATTAGATGAGACTGCTGTCGATACTTACATAAAACAATATCGACCGGATATTATTATTCATACTGCTAATAAAGGGGGTGGACGAAACAGTATCGGTTCAACCGATATCGTCCATAACAACCTTCGCATGTTTTTCAACATCGCCAAACAGGCTCCAAAAGTTCACAAAATCATCCATCTTGGAAGTGGTGCGGAATATGGCAAACACAAACCGATTATCAATACGAAAGAAGATGATGCGTTAACAGCTTTTCCAAAAGACGACTATGGATTTTACAAATCGGTCTGTTCACGATATATTGAAAAAACAGACAACATGATCAACTTACGGATTTTCGGATGCTACGGAGAAGGGGAGGATTACCGTTATAAATTTATTACCAATGCTATCGTTAAAAACCTTCTCGGAATACCGATTACAATCAACCGCAATGTCCGTTTCGATTATCTCTATATCGATGATTTGATACGAATGGTTGAACATTTTCTCTTTCAGCAACACAGACATCCCGTTTACAATGCCGCCAGCGGTAGAGGAATCGACCTACTAAGTCTCGCAGAGATCATCAATACCATTGCCGAATCCCACGTTCCGATTACGATTCTCAAGAAAGGAATGGGGAATGAATATACAGCCAACAGCAGCCGTATACTCCAAGAGTTGGGCGATAAATTCAAGATGACATCTCACGAAACGGCTATCAAAAAGCTCTATACTTATTTTTCTGCTAATCTTGATCGGCTCGATACTGAAATAGTGCGTACCGACCCCTATATCAAACACTGCAACACCCTATGGGAGGATAAAAATGACATCTGAAAGCGATAGGCTCAAAGAACAGATCTTCGCACTGACAAAAGAGTACTACAAACACATACACCAACCAAAAATTCACAAACCGTTCAATCCTGCCTCTGATCGCGTCAACTATGCGGGACGTGTTTTCGATGAATCCGAAATGATCAACCTCGTTGATTCCGCTCTGGATTTTTGGCTGACTTACGGGCACTACTCAAAAACTTTTGAAAAACGTCTGGCAGAATATCTCGGTGTCCGCTGGGCTCTACTTGTCAACTCCGGCTCTTCTGCAAATCTTCTGGCTTTCATGGCGTTAACATCTCCCCTACTGAAAGAACGACAGGTTAAGCGTGGAGACGAGGTGATTACCGTCGCGGCGGGATTCCCAACCACCATAGCGCCCATTGTACAGTACGGAGCGGTACCAGTTTTTGTAGACGTAGAGTTGGAAACAGCCAACATTGATGTCACACAGCTCAAAGTGGCTCTCAGCGAAAAGACTAAGGCAGTCATGCTGGCGCATACCCTCGGAAATCCTTTTGATATTGAAAAGGTCAAAGCCTTTTGTAACAAACATAATCTTTGGCTCATTGAAGACAACTGCGACGCACTTGGAAGCGAATACGATGGCAAAAAGACAGGAACCTTCGGCGATATCGGTACAAGTAGCTTCTATCCCCCCCACCACATGACAATGGGCGAAGGGGGCGCGGTCTACACCGACAATCCTCTGCTCAAAAAGATCTTACTCTCTATACGAGACTGGGGGCGTGACTGCTGGTGTGAAAGCGGTGTAGACAATACATGCGGTGCACGTTTTTCTCAGCAGTTTGGCACTCTCCCAAAAGGATACGATCACAAATATGTCTATAGCCATTTCGGTTATAACTTAAAAGTTACCGACATGCAGGCAGCCATTGGTGTGGCACAGCTCGAGAAGCTTGACGACTTTACTGCCGCACGACGCAAACATTTCGAACTACTCAGAGAAGGGCTTCAAGGATTGAAAAACTTTTTTATTTTTCCTAAAACATATGAAAAAGCCAATCCAAGCTGGTTCGGTTTTCTAATTGTATTGCGTAAAGATACTCCTTTTTCCCGTAATGACATTGTGGGCTACCTGGAAAAAAACCGTATTCAAACTCGTAATCTTTTTGCCGGGAATATTACCCGACAACCTCTCTTTAACTCACTTAAAGAGGAAGAAGACTACAAAATCATAGGTACACTTAGCCAAACGGACAGACTGATGAATAATGCATTTTGGGTGGGTGTTTACCCGGGTATGAGGAAAGAAGCGATCTATTATATGATCGAAACTATTCATATATTTTGCAAGGCATTCGATGCACCGACTGATTCATGACCGACAGTTCCACCGTTTTATTGCAGTGGGAGTTTTAAATACCATAGTAGGATACGGGCTTTTTGTACTTTTTATTTTCTTGGAATTTCACTATACCCTTGCCGTCCTTTTTTCGACAATTCTCGGTGTACTGTTCAATTTTCATTCCATCGGGCACTTCGTGTTCGGAAAACATCAGTATCGGTTTCTGTTACGTTTTTTAGGGGTCTATGGAATTATCTACCTTTTGAATATCGCCTTTTTGACACTGTTTGGTCTGTTTGGTATCAATATGTATCTTGCAGGAGCTTTACTGCTTGCACCTATGGCAATAGTATCATTTTTGTTGAATAAATATCATGTCTTTGGAGGAAGAAAATGAAAAAAATAAGTATCGTTACAGCGTGTTATAATGAAGAAGAAAATGTAGCCCTACTCATAAAGCGGGTTCAAAATGCAATGAGTAATTTTCCCCAATATGACTATGAACATATTTTTATTGATAATGCATCAGAAGACAATACAGTCCATATTTTAAAGTCAGTAGCCAAGGAAGACAAACACATTAAAATTATTGTAAACTCAAGGAATTTTGGTCATGTTCGCTCTCCAATGTATGCATTACAGCAAGCAGATGGTGATGCTGTTATATCCATTGTAGCTGATTTACAAGACCCACCGGAGATGATAGAGGATTTTCTCCGACAGTGGGAAGCAGGTTCGGATATTGTCCTGGCTATCAAACGCTCCAGCCAAGAGCGTCCACTTATGTATAAAATTCGTGAATTATACTACGCACTCCTATCACGCCTATCAGAAGTTCCCGTTTATAAAAACTTTACTGGATTTGGGCTATATGACCGTAAAGTAATGGATGCTATTAAGGAAATGAGCGATCCTTATCCCTTTTTCAGAGGTATGATCGCAGAGGTAGGCTACACAGTTACAAAAATTCCTTATGATCAGCCTATTCGCCTTCACGGTGTAACAAAAAATAACTTTTATACCCTCTATGATATGGCCGTACTTGGCATCATCAATAACTCCAAGGTACCACTGCGAATTGCCACCTTTCTAAGTCTGATTATCGGTATATTAAGCTTCTTTATCGGTCTTGGATATCTTATTGTAAAACTAATATATTGGGATCAAATGAGCTTAGGAATTGCACCCTTGCTTATTGGTGCAGCATTTGCTTTCTCAATTCTTCTCTTTTTTATTGGAATACTGGGAGAGTACATAGGGATGATCTATACACAGGTGCTCAACCGACCACTCGTTTTTGAAAAAGAACGGATTAATTTTGACGAAGAGGATTATGAATGAGGATCAAATCAATAAGTGAGCAAAAATGGGACAAGTTCTATTTTTACTTAGGGCTTACTATAGTATTTATATATCTATTCCCCCTTTTCATGGAACCTCTTTATGTTTCAGTATTCGATAATCTCGATTCAACGATCCCTTCCCTAAAAATCCTCGCTCATAGCGGAAAAATATTTGCCTCCAATAGTGATATCATTCCGAATATGATGAACGGCCTTCCACGCAGTAGCTATGGTAGTGAGTTTAATATTATGCTATGGTTGTATTATTTTTTCGAACCAAAAACAGCTTACATAATAAATCAAGTTTTGATTCATTTTGTTGCATATTTCTCTATGTATATATTTTTAAAACGATATATTGTCAACAAAAATGATCCTTTCTCCGGTTTAATTTTACTTGCCGCCTCACTATATTTTGCACTTATTCCGTTTTTCTCGCCGGAGGGACTCAGTATACCATTACTACCACTGGTAACATATAGCTTATTGAATATCAAAAATAACAAGTACTCAAAATTGGATTGGATTATACTGATTTTACTCCCATTATATAC
>WFQQ01000067.1 GCA_015486965.1 Desulfurellaceae bacterium | reverse complement strand
GTTCCTTCAAGGAGGTTGGGGTTGAGTCTGGGGATAAATATTGTTCCTCACAAAACCTGCTCTTATAACTGCGTTTATTGCGAGGTTGGAAAAACCACAGATTTGACGGTTGAGAGAAAGAGCTTCTACGACCCTGAGGCAATAAAGAGAGAGTTTCTTGAAAATATAGATAGATTGGGAAATGTCGATTATGTTACATTTTCTGGGAGTGGTGAACCAACTTTGAATAAAGATATTGGTGAGCTTATAAGGTTTGTTAAAAGTAGGGGTTATAAAACATCTGTGCTTACCAATGGGAGTTTGCTTTTTTTGGGCGGGGTAAAAGAGGATTTAATGGAAGCAGATGTTGTAATACCGAGTTTGGATAGCGCAAGAAAAGAAACTTTCTTAAAGATTAATAGACCGCATAGAGGTTTGAGTCTGGAGAGGATTATTGAAGGCATAGCTGATTTTACACATAGTTTTAAGGGCGAGGTTTGGCTTGAAGTCCTGTTTGTTAAGGGTTTAAACGACGGGAAAGATGATGTGGAGGCTTTGGTCGAGGCAATAAATCGTATAAGACCCTCCAAGGTTCAGATAGGAAGTGTTGATAGGCCACCAGCCTATGGTTGGGTTGAAAAGCTGAGTGATAGGGAGATGATGGATATATATACATACATGAGTGCCCATCTTGATATGGATGTTGAGTTGATAGGTGGCTTTAATAAGGAAAATTATAGATTTTATGAGGATGTGGAGCGGGCTATAGTTAAACTTATAAATATTAGACCGTGTACTGAAACCGATTTAAAAAGGATATTTAGCCTGACCGAAAGGGCTTTGAAGGAGAAGCTAATGAAACTTTTTGAAAATGGGCAGGCCTTTGAGTATTATTTTGGTGGGAAACGCTTTATTGTTGGCAATAGGTCTATGGTTAAAAAGAGAACGGTGTAAGGGAGGTTGGCTATGGTTCACTATAGTGAGTTGGGGTTTGTCAATACTAAAGAGATGTTTAAGGATGCTATGGAAAATCAATACGCTGTCCCTGCCTATAATTTCAACAACATGGAGCAGTTGCAGGCTATAATTACAGCATGTACACTGACACAGTCTCCTGTTATATTGCAGGTTTCCAAAGGAGCAAGAAAGTATGCCAATCAGACGCTGTTGAGATGGATGGCTCAGGGTGCTGTTGAGCTTATGAAAGAGATAGCGGCTGAGAACAATTTGAAAGAGATACCAATAGCTCTTCACTTAGACCATGGCGATAGCTTTGAACTGTGCAAGAGCTGTATAGAGATGGGTTTTTCTTCCGTTATGATTGATGGGAGTCATCTACCCTATGAGGAGAATGTTGAGATAACGGCAAAGGTTGTTGAGTATGCCCACAGATACGATGTAACCGTTGAGGGTGAACTTGGTGTTCTGGCAGGCATTGAAGAGGATGTTCAGGCCGAAAAAAGCATTTACACAAACCCTGATGATGTTGAGGATTTCGTAAAAAGGACGGGAGTAGACTCATTGGCAATAGCCATAGGCACAAGCCACGGGGCGTATAAGTTTAAGGTGAAACCGGGTGAGCAGCCACCACCATTGAGGTTCGATATTTTAGAGGAGATAGAGAGAAGGATTCCAGGTTTCCCAATAGTATTACATGGTGCATCCAGTGTGCTTAAGGAGTATGTGGATATAATCAATAAGTATGGCGGCAATTTAGAGGGTGCTGTCGGTGTGCCTGAGGAGCAGTTGAGAAGGGCTGCAAAGAGTGCTGTTTGTAAGATAAACATAGACTCCGATGGAAGGCTTGCAATGACGGCCAAGGTCAGGGAGGTTCTCTGGACTCAGCCTAAGGAGTTTGACCCAAGGAAGTATTTAGGTCCTGCAAGGGAAGAGCTGATAAAGATGTACATGAGGAAGAACAGAGAGGTGCTGGGGAGTGCAGATAGGGTTAAATAGATGAGAAAGGTAAAAGAGGTTCTTTTAGCAGAAGATTTAATAGATTATGATTACAAGGAAGAGGATAGGTTCAAGCTAAACCACACAGCCCATTATGGGTTTATAAGGAGTTTGTGCAGCAGAAGCTTGACAAGCTCCGTTAAAGAACTTCTTGAAAAACGGAGAGGTTTTGAGAATTTCGTTCAGGTTGGGATAGGTGGCTCAGCTTTGGGTGCTTCAGCCTCCCTCTCTTTTTTAAAGGGCGGTTTTTTTAACCTGCTTGAGGGAAAGAAGTACTTTGCACTGGATAACTTAGATCCAGAGAGGCTTGCTCTTATTTTTTCCTTTGATCTGGATAAGACTTTGTTCCATGTTGTCTCAAAAAGCGGCACAACTACAGAGACGCTCGTTCAGTTTTTTGTCATCATGGACAGGGTAGGTGTAAAAAGGGAGAATTTTATAATAACGACTTCGAAGGGAAGTTTTTTGGATAGACTTGGTGAAAAGCTTGGTATAGAGAGGTTCTACATACCCGATGAGGTTGTGGGAAGGTTTAGTGTTTTTACGCCTGTGGGACTTTTAGCTTTAGGGTTTTTTGGTTTTGATATAGATGCATTTGTAGAGGGTGGGAAAAACGGTGTAAGGGCTTACAGGAATGGCTGGAGTTTCCCCAATAGGCTTGTTGAGTTTACCATTGGAAACTATATCGCAGGAAAGGAGATGCTGGTAATTTTTCCCTATAAGGATAGACTCTTTGGTATAGGGGAGTGGATTAGACAGCTCTGGGCTGAAAGCCTTGGTAAAGAGGGGAAAGGACAAACACCTGTTTTGGCTTTGGGGGTTAAGGATCAGCACTCCCAACTGCAACTGTATCAAGATGGGAAAAAAGACAAGGCGTTTTTATTTATTGATATGCCATCGTGCTGCAATTTTGAAGTTAAAAACGATTATGGGGCTGCTCTATTTGACAGGATAGACACGGCAACACTCATGGATATAGAGAAGCGTTCAACTAAAGAGGCGCTAAGGAGTTCAGGAATTCCTGTATGCGAGATTTTTATCAAGAAAGCTGACGAGTTTACCCTTGGCAATTTTCTGATATCGTTTATGATTGCAACAGCCAAGGCTGGAGAGGTTTTAGGGGTTAATCCATTTGACCAGCCAGGGGTTGAGTTGAGTAAAAGGTTTACAAGAGAGGCTTTGAAGAATGCTTGAGAAATCTTATGAAGGCGTTGTTTATTACGATGACACCGATGCTGGTGGTGTTGTGTATTATGCGAACTATCTAAAATACTGCGAGAGGGCGAAGCAGGAGTTTTTTATAGAGCACGGTTGCGATCTCTTTAAATTACACTATGAAGGTGTCTATTTGGTTGTCAAGGAAGTTAAAGCTAATTATAAAAAGAGTTTGAGGCTTGGAGATAAGTTCGAGGTTTATGTGGGTGTGAAAAAGTTAAGAAAGGCGAGCGTACTGCTTGAGTTTGAGATTACAGATGGAAGTGAGGCGGTTTTTACGGGGGAGATTCTTTCGGTTTCTACAGATGGGAATGGTAATATAGTGAAACTGCCAGAATGTGTATCCAATTTATTGACATAGATGAGAATTTTTAAAATAATCGGTTAAATTTGTTTAGGGGGAGTATGATGGCAAGAAGAAGCGATGTAATGCTAAGGGGTCCCGAAAGGGCACCACACAGGTCTTTGTTTAAGGCGGATGGATATACGGATATTGAGTTAAACAGGCCTATAATTGCAATAGCCAATTCATACAATACGATAGTTCCAGGCCATGTTCACCTGCAGCAGCTTGTTGAGGCTGTTAAGTATGGAATATATCTGGCTGGTGGAACGCCAATAGAGTTCAATGTTATTGGTGTTGATGATGGTATAGCCATGGGTCATTTGGGCATGCACTACTCTCTGCCTTCAAGGGAGTTGATTGCTGATTCTGTGGAGACCATGGTCAATGCCCATCCAGTGGATGGTCTTGTGATTTTGCCTGCATGCGATAAGATTGTTCCCGGTATGATGATGGCAGCAGCAAGGGTAAATATTCCTACTATTATGATTTCTGGCGGTCCCATGCTGGCTGGCAGGTTTTCAGGTACTGATATCGATGTGGCTCAGGTTTTTGAGGCTGTTGGTAGATATTTAAACGGTGAGATATCAGAGGAGGAGCTCAAAGAGATTGAAGAAGCGGGTTGTCCGTCGTGTGGTTCCTGTTCTGGTATGTACTCTGCTAACTCGATAAACTGTATTAGTGAGGTATTGGGACTCTCTCTGCCGGGCAACGGTACGATTCCTGCTCCTATGGCAGCCCGTGTAAGGCTTGCAAAACTTGCTGGGATGAAGATAGTAGAGCTTGTTGATAAAGGGTTAAAACCGAGGGATATACTCACTAAAGAGGCTTTCTTAAATGCCATTGCTGCCGATATGGCTATGGGATGCTCCACAAATACCGTTCTCCATCTGCTTGCTATTGCACAGGAGGCGAAGGTAGATTTGACTCTTGATGATTTTGACAAGATGACGGATAAGGTGCCAGACCTTTGTGCCTTTTCTCCTGTTGGTCCCTACCATCTGCAAGATTTGGATGAGGCTGGCGGCATGATGGCTCTTTTGAATAGGTTAGACCCTCTCGGTGTTTTAAACAGGGATTGTATAACTGTAACGGGAAAAACGATATATGAAAACTACAAAAATTCCCGTGTCTACAGGGATGATGTGATAAGACCGCTCGATAAACCTTATTATCCCAAAGGCGGTTTGACAATATTAAAGGGCAACCTTGCTCCAGATGGGGCTGTTTTAAAGCAGTCTGGCGTTGATACATCGATGAATGAGTTTGTGGGAAGGGCAAGGGTTTTTAACAGTGAAGAGGATGCGCTTAAGGCTATTTTTGCAAAGGAGATTAATAAGGGAGATGTTGTTGTGATACGATACGAGGGTCCCGCTGGAGGACCTGGAATGAAAGAGATGTTGCAGCCCACGAGTGCCATTGCTGGAATGGGGCTTGACAAGGATGTTGCACTGATTACAGATGGCAGGTTTTCGGGAGCTACAAGGGGTTTGTCCGTCGGACATATATCACCCGAAGCTGCAAGGGGTGGCTTGATAGGTCTTATTGAGGAGGGTGATAAGATTGAGTTTAATGTTGAGAAGAAGAGCATGAACCTGCTTGTTGATGAGAAAACGATAGAGGAGAGAAGAAAGAACTTTAAACCAAAGCCTCCAAAGATAAACAGTGGTTGGCTGAAAAGGTATGCAAAGTTGGTAGGTCCTGCATCCAAGGGTGCAGTATTTGAAGATTAGCTTGGAGGGAGGAAAAATTGGAGAAGTACAATCCAGCCGAAATTGAGGTTAAGTGGCAAAAAAGGTGGGAAGAGAAAGGGCTGTTTAAGGCTTTAGATTTTGATAAAAAGCCAAAGTTCTATCAACTTGAGATGTTTCCATATCCCTCTGGAAGGATACACATGGGTCATGTGCGAAACTACACAATAGGTGATGCCATTGCTCGCTACAAAAAGGCAAAAGGCTACAATGTACTTCATCCAATGGGATTTGATGCTTTTGGTTTGCCCGCTGAAAATGCAGCTATAAACAACAACACCCACCCCGCTAAGTGGACATATTCAAACATTGAGTACATGATAAAGGAGTTAAAGAGGTTAGGCTTTTCATACGATTGGGATAGGCTCGTTATAACATGCGATCCAGATTACTACAAATGGGAGCAGAAGGTTTTCATAGAGATGTTAGAGCGGGGCATGGTGTACCGTGCAAAGAGCACAGTTAACTACTGTCCATCGTGCAAGACGGTTCTTGCAAATGAGCAGGTTGAGGACGGCAAATGCTGGCGCTGTGGCAGTGAAGTAATACAGAAAGAGATGGACGAGTGGTTTTTAAAGATAACAGACTATGCAGACCAACTGCTTGATGATATGAAGTTGATTGAGGAGGGATGGCCAGAACGTGTATTGGTTCAGCAGAGGAACTGGATAGGTAAGTCTAAGGGAGCGTTTGTAAAGTTTAAGATAAAGGGCAGAGATGAGTGTTTAGAGGTCTTCACAACCAGGCCAGATACACTGTTTGGTGTAACTTTTGTTAGTATTGCTCCAGACCATCCGAAGCTACTTGAGTTGGTTGATGATAAGTATAAGGATGAGATTGAAAAGTTTGTCAAAGAGTTTAAGAAGGGAGGCAGGGATTTCTCGAAGGAAAAGGAGGGTGTATTTACTGGTGTTTACCTCATAAATCCCGTTAATGGTGAAGAGGTGCCTCTCTATGCTGCAAACTTTGTTTTGATGGAGTATGGAACAGGTGTTGTAATGGCTGTTCCTGGTCATGATCAGAGGGATTTTGAGTTTGCCAAAAAATACAATCTGCCCATAAGGAAAGTTATACATACAGACGGGCTTTCAGATGATGTAGGCAAGTGGAGTGAAGCATACACAGAGCCTGGTGTTCTCGTTAACTCAGCCCAGTTTGATGGGCTCGACAATGAGACGGCAAAGTGGGAGATAGTTAAGTGGCTTGAGAAAAAGGGTTTGGCTCGAATAGGCTATCAATACAGATTGAGGGATTGGAATGTTTCAAGGCAGAGGTACTGGGGAGCGCCTATTCCTGTAGTTTACTGCCCACACTGTGGGATTGTGCCTGAGAAAATAGAGAACCTTCCAGTTAGACTCCCTGAGAATGTGGAGATAACTGGTGAGGGTGGCTCCCCTTTAAGTAAGGTAGATGAGTTTGTTAATACAAAGTGCCCTATATGTGGTGCAGATGCGAAAAGGGAAACAGATACATTTGACACATTCGTTGAGTCCTCCTGGTACTTTTTGAGGTATTGCTCGCCTAAATACGATAAAGACATTTTTGAGCGAAAAAGGGCTGAATACTGGATGGATGTTGACCAGTATGTAGGTGGGATAGAGCACGCTGTTATGCATCTACTCTATGCCCGCTATTTCACAAAGGTTTTAAGGGATTTAGGCTACATTAACTCTACAGAGCCTTTCAAGAGATTGCTTACCCAGGGAATGGTCATAAAAGACGGCGCTAAGATGAGTAAATCCAAGGGTAATGTGGTCGATCCAGACGACATAATAGAGCAATACGGTGCCGATACGGCAAGACTTTTCATTCTATTTGCTGCTCCGCCTGAGAAAGACCTTGAGTGGTCTGACGAGGGTGTAGAGGGTGCGTTTAGGTTTCTTAATAGGCTTTGGAGACTTGTTTACAAATATAGAGATTTAAAGTCTGGCAGTGTTGAGGTAAAAAACGAAAGGCTCAAGGATTTAAACTACCAGATACACTCCACAATTAAAAAGGTTAGCAACGACTTTGAGGCTTACCATTTCAATACAGCCATAGCAGCCTGCATGGAGTTTGTAAACTACCTTTACGATTTTGAACCCAAGACAGAGGATGAGAAGAAACTCTATGCGAAGGCGTTAGAGGAGCTGTTGAAACTTTTGAGCCCCATTGCTCCACACATCACAGAGGAGCTCTGGTCTTTAACAGGGCATGAAAGCTTTTTACTTGAGGAAAGCTGGCCTGAATACGATGAAGCTTTTACCGTTAAGGATATCACTACCATTGCAATAACGGTCAACGGAAAACTGAGGGATACATTGGAGTTTCCCCGTGGCGTTCAAGAAGGCGAAGTTTTTGAAAAAGCCCTTGAAAGTCCGAAGGTTAAGAGGCATATTGAAGGTAAGGAAATTGTGAAAAAGATCTTTGTTAAAGACAAACTGTTGAATATTGTGGTGAAGTGATGAAAAGATATATATTTGTTATTTTCCTGTTTGTCCTTTTTGGATGCAGCTATAACTTTGTTGGTGAAAGTAACTCTCTGCCAGGTGGTATAAAGAAACTTTACATAGCAAATGTGGTAAACTCCACCGATGAGCCCAATCTTCAGATATATTTGAAAAGTGATCTCGTTGATACATTTGATCTGGACAGAAGGGTTGTTGTAGTTCAGTCTAAGGAGTTAGCTGATGGTATTCTAAAAGTTGAAATCAGCGATTACTCTGTAAATCCTATATCGTATAATGCCTCAGGTTTTGCAAACAGGTATCGGTGTGTTATTGAGGTCAAGGTTAAGCTTTTGGATAGAAACGGGAAGGTTGTAGAAGAGAAGACGGTGGAGAGCTACAGGGATTACAATGCTAAAGACGAGGTTAGTGCCACAGAGAAGGCACGCAGCGAAATATCTAAGGATGTTTTGAAAGACCTTGCTTTGAAGATAAGGGATGCACTGTTTATAAATTTCTAAAATGATTTTCTTGGTAAAGTGGGCGATAAACACTATTGCCCTGGGTGTTGCAGTTATAATAGTTAAAGGTGTTGTTGTGAAAAGCATATTTTCTTTAGTTATTGCGAGTTTGGTTATTGGCTTTCTCAATGCATCTTTGAAGCCCATTATGCTTGTTCTTACACTTCCCTTAAATCTGCTCACGATGGGTATGTTTACACTTGTTATAAACACAGTTATGATTTTGATTGCCTCACAGATCGTAAGGGGATTTGATGTTAGTGGTTTTTGGGCAGCTTTTACAGCATCTATTCTGATGAGTATAGTGAGCTTTTTGTTGAATATATTCGTAAGCAGCGGGAGTGAAGCATGACGAGTATACCGCCTTTAAAGATACAGGAGCTTGAGGTAAAGCTCCCCATAATTCAGGGTGGAATGGGTGTTGGCATATCCCTTTCTGGCCTTGCAAGTGCTGTCGCCAATGCTGGGGGTGTGGGTGTTATTTCTGCAGCCGAGATAGGTATGATTTACGAGAACGATTTTATGAAGAATCCCCAAGAGACAAACAGGAGGGCTTTAATTGACGAGATAGAGAGGGCACGACAGAAGGCGCCTGAAGGTGTTATAGGCGTGAATATAATGGTTGCCATGACCGAGTTTTATGAGTTGTGTGAGGTTGCTATAGAGGCAAAGGCAGATATTATTTTTGCTGGAGCTGGCCTTCCGCTTGGTGTTCCTTTTGAAAAACTGAGAGGTTCCCATACGAAGTTTAGCGTTATAGTTTCCTCTGCAAGGGCTACAACTTTAATTTTTAGGTACTGGGACAGGCACTATAAAGATATTCCAGACATGGTTGTTGTTGAGGGACCCAAGGCAGGTGGGCATCTTGGCTTTAAACTTGAAGAGATTGACGACCCCAACTTTACGCTTGAAAAGATTACACCCCCCGTTATTGAGGCTATTAAGCCGTTTGAGAAGAAATACTCTAAAAAAGTTCCAGTTGTGGCTGCAGGAGGTATATACACGGGAGAAGACATTTATTACTTTATGAATGAAATAGGAACGGATGGCGTACAGATGGCAACCCGATTTGTTGCGACTCATGAGTGTGATGCCGATATAAAGTTCAAAGAAGCCTATATAAAAGCAAAGAAGGAAGATGTTGTTATTATAAAAAGCCCTGTCGGACTACCCGGAAGGGCGATAAAGAATAAATTTTTAGAGGATGTGTGGCTCGGTAAACGCCAGCCTTTTAAATGTATTTGGCAGTGTCTCAAAGGGTGTGATTATAGGAAAGCACCGTACTGCATAACGCAGGCTTTGGTGAATGCAAAGAAGGGCAGGTTTGCGGGTGGATTTGCCTTTGCGGGTGCAAATGTTTACAGGGTTGATAAAATTGTTTCTGTTCAGGAGTTAATGGACGAGCTTGTTGGAGGCTATATTAAGGCATCAGAAACCCACCGCTAATAGTTAAAAATCTACTAAAACATAGGGAGATTTAATGGAAAGAAATGCAAGTATTAGAAACATTGCTATCATAGCGCATGTGGATCACGGAAAAACCACCCTTGTTGATGCTATGCTCAAGCAGAGTGGTCTATTTCGGGACAATCAGGTTGTTAGGGATAGGGTGCTGGATTCTATGGAGCTTGAGCGTGAGCATGGAATAACCATAAGGGCTAAGAACTGTTCGGTTAATTTCAACGGGGTTAAGATAAACATTGTCGATACACCAGGACATGCCGACTTTGGAGGAGAGGTGGAGCGAGCTCTATCCATGGTTGATGGAGCTTTATTGCTTGTGGATGCCGCTGAAGGTGTTTTGCCGCAGACCCGTTTTGTGTTAAAGAAAGCGCTTGAGAAAAGGTTGCCGATAATTGTGGTTTTGAACAAGATAGATAGAAAAGATGCAAGACCAGACGAGGTGTTAGATGAAATATACGACCTTTTCATAGATTTGGATGCCAGTGATGAGCAGCTCGACTTTGATTATTTTTACTGCGTTGCAAAAGAAGGTGTGGCAAAAAAGTCACTTGATGATAATTCAAAGGATTTAAAACCTCTGTTTGAAGCCATTGTCAGTCGTGTGGATGCTCCAGTGGTAGAAGGCTCAAAACCGCCGCAGATGCAGGTTAGCGATGTATCGTACTCAGATTACCTTGGGAGACTTGCCATAGGCAAGATTTTAAATAGCGAACTTAAGAAGGATGATGAACTGCTGTTGATTGATAGAGAGGGCAAAAAGACTGCATTCAGGATTAATAAACTTCAGGTTTATGAAGGTCTGGGAGTGAAAGAGGTGCACAGTGTGAAAGCTGGCGATATAGCCGTTGTTGCTGGGGATATTCCATCAATTACAATAGGGGACACTATAACGCGAAAGGATTACCCATACCCTCTCCCAACAATGAAGATAGACGAACCTACAGTGTCTATGATGTTTGGTATAAATACATCGCCTTTTGCGGGTAAAGAGGGTTCGATTGTGCAGATGAACAGGATTAAAGATAGGCTTTTCCTTGAAGAGAAGAGGAATGTTTCCATAAGGGTTGAGGAAACGGACGACCCAGAAAAACTGCTTGTTAAAGCTCGAGGTGAGCTGCAACTTGTGATATTAATAGAAGCTATGAGAAAAGAGGGGTTTGAATTGACCGTTGGAAGGCCTCAGGTGATTTTTAAAGAGGAAGGCGGAAAATTGCTTGAGCCTATAGAGCACCTTTTTATAGATTGCAGTGAGGAGTTTGTCGGTGTCATTACAAGCAAACTGCAGACGAGAAGGGCTAAACTTGTAAACCTGACCAATAAGGGCTCTGGAAGGGTGAGGCTTGAGTTTATTGTCCCCACAAGGGCTTTGATAGGTTTTAGGGATGAGTTTTTGACTGACACAAAGGGAAGTGGAATTATGAACAGCTACCTTGAGGGTTATGAGGAGTTTTTGGGAGACATTAAAAGTAGATTCAGCGGTTCCCTTGTTTCTGACAGAGAGGGTGTTGCCACGCCTTACGCGCTTTTTAACCTTGAGCCAAGGGGAAGGCTGTTTATAAAGCCAGGAGAAAAGGTATATGAGGGTATGATTATAGGTGAGCACAACAGGGAGAACGATTTGGATGTTAACCCAACCAAGGAGAAAAAGTTGTCCAACATGAGGGCTGCGGGTAGAGATGATAACATAATTCTTGCTCCAGTTCTGCCAATGAATCTGCAGCGTGCAGTTAATTTCATCAGAGAGGATGAGTGTGTTGAGGTAACACCACTTTCTGTCCGCTTGAGGAAGGTAATACTTTCTGCCCAGAAAAGGAGAATGATAAAACATGGAAGAGCCTAAAGTTTATATTGAGAGCTTGGGCTGTCCCAAGAACACAGCAGATAGTGAGTTTATGGCTGGACTTTTGAAGTTTGGTGGCTGTGAAATTGTAAAAACCCCAGAAAAAGCGGATGTTGTTTTAGTTAACACATGTGGTTTTATTGAGCCAGCAAAGGAAGAGTCCATAGAAACAATACTTGAGCTTCTTGAATTAAAAAAAGAAGGTCTGAGAAAGCTTGTTGTATGCGGTTGTCTCTATGAGCGCTATAAGAATGAGTTGAAAGAGGAATTTCCCGAGGTTGATGCTTTTTTGGGTGTTAATGAGCTTGATAAAATTACAGATGTGGTTTTGGATAGGAGCTTTGAAGAGGAAAAGCCCTATAGATATCGTGAGTTGATTGAAGAGCCCCACATTGGATACCTGAAGATAGCAGACGGCTGTTCCAACGGCTGTACATTCTGCTCCATCCCTTTAATAAAAGGTGGATTTCGAAGTAGAGATATGGATGAGCTTGTTGATGAAACATGGATTCTTGCAGAAAAAGGAGCCAAAGAGCTTTACATTGTTGCGCAGGATACAACTGCTTACATGTTTGAGAGGGGAAAGAATAACCAGCTTGTCAGGTTGCTTGAGAAGCTTGAGGATGTTAACGGTATTGACTGGATTAGGGTAATGTACACATACCCGAGCTTTATTACGGATGAGCTTATAGATTTTATTTCAAGCTCAAAAAGGGTTGTGCACTATCTCGATATACCCCTGCAGCATGTTTCTGACAAGGTTTTAAAGGATATGGGTAGGCTGTATTCTAAACGGGATATTGAAAAGCTTTTGTATAAACTCAAAGAAAAAATAGATGATATAGCTATCCGCTCTACATTTATAATCGGATTTCCTACCGAAACCGATGAGGATTTTGAGGAGCTTGTGGACTTTGTTGGTGAGTTTAAGTTGGATTGGGCGGGATTTTTCAAATACTACCATGAAGATGGAACTCTTTCTTTTAAGCGGTTTGAAGACATGGACAGTAGAATCAAAGAAATGAGGCTTATGGAGATAGAGGCTTTAGCATCCTCCGTAAGTGAGGAGATAAACTCTCGGTTTATCGGTAAAACAGTTGATGTTATGGTGGATGGGGAGGCTAAGGAGCTCGATGGCTATTATATAGGTAGAAGCTACAGAAGTGCCATAGAGATTGACGGTGCTGTATTTGTTGAGGGTAAAAATCTCAAAAAAGGAGAGATTGTCCCCGTTTATGTAGAAAAGCTTATGAATCCATTTGACCTTATGGGAAAAGTAGTTCAAAAAGAAAAAGAGGCAGACGGCCCCTGAAATAGATTACGAAAAAATCTTTTCAAACATCCTTTTCTCTGTTTCTTCCACGATTTCCATGGTCTCTTTTATGGTTCCCGTGAACATTTTTGACATTAAGCCTATGTTCATTTTTGCAATATAGGTTTTTCCGTCTGTCTTTTCCATAACAGCCCAGGAGCACGGCATTATGCCAGCCATTGCGTTGTTCTCGTTTATTACCTTAGCGGATAGTCTGGCGTTGCAGATAAAATACACCGTAAGTTTTCTTATGTCGGGTACCTCTATGTTATTTTTCTCAAAAACTTTATAGAAGTTCCACTTGTCAAAAGGAAATCCCCAACCTTCATCTGCGAACTCAGGTATCGTTTTCTCTATAGCCTCACATGTCTCTTCAAAGCTTTTGGGACTTTCTATCTCTACAACCATTTTTGATTGAAACAGTTTCATTCCAGCAACACCAAGAGCCCCAGCTCCTGCAAGCAATCCTCCAATAAAACTGACGGTTTTGCTCATCTTCTGCCCTCCTTAAACATTTAATTTAAAAACAGTATAATTAAATCCCGCTTTTTATCAATTTATTTATTGCCAATCGTTAATATTTTTAATATATTTTTCCTAAATGAACAGGCTGAAACTTATTGCCTTCGTTATTATAGCTACTCTATACTGTTTTACAGCAAAAGCTCAAGAGACTTTTATACATATAAAAGCCGATCATGTCTCTTACAACAAAAAGCTTTCGACCTATTATGCTTACGGAAACTGCACAATTTACGATGTCAACTATGTGTTGAAGGCGGACAAGGTCAGCTACAATGAGACCAACTCAGAAGCAGAGGCTAAAGGACATGTGTTTATAAAAGACAAGGCGGGTAATTGGGTTAAAGGAAGCTACGCAATATTTAACTACTCTACTTACTCAGGTTATATAGAAAACGCAGTACTTTTTATAAAGAGCAACCATCTATATGCACGGGCAAAAAGGATTATAGTGTTGGGTAAGGAGCGATATTTTATTAAAAAAGGCGCTATAACCAGCTGTTACTGTCCTGACTTCGTTAATTTAAAGGGTAATTCCCACCCAAAATGGTCAATAGAGGCTTGGAATACCTATGTTGTCAAGGACAGGTTCTTGAATGCCTATCCAGTCATAATGAAGGTAAGGTCTGTTCCTGTGTTTTTCTTACCCTTTATTCATAGAAATCTTAACAAAAAAAGGAAGACTGGTTTCTTAATGCCTCATATAGGGCTCTCCTCATACTATGGTTTTAAGTACATACAGCCCTTCTTCTTAAATCTGGGACCGTCTCAGGATATAACTTTTTATCCGTTTATTTACACACAAAGGGGAAGGGGTATAAGGAGTCAATATAGGTTTTACTGGACTAAATACTCAAAGGGAAAGTGGGATATTACAGTTTACAAAGAGAAAATTCCCTACATTACATCAGCCCATAGAATGACGAGGGTTAATTTTAAGGCAAAACAGTATGCAGATCTGGGTAGATATGGGTATTTAACTTACGATGTAAACATTGTTAATAATAGAAATAACCTGCGGGTTATAGATATGAGTAATATCGAGACATCTTCAGATAGATACACAACATCCAAGGCGTCCTATTATCTAAATTACAAAGAGTATTTCTTTAACGCTTACGCCCAGTTCTATCAAGATTTGATATCTCAAAACAACCGAGCCACCCTGCAGGAGATGCCCGTTGTCAAGTTTGGTGTTATAAATAAGAAGCTCTATCGCAATCTGACTCTTGACTTTAAACAGACGGTCTCAAACGACTTCAGAATAGAGGGAAAGAGAGGTTTTTACACCGACTCCACGGGTTTTCTTTCATATCCGTTTAAGCTCTCTCACTTTAGTATTACACCCAAGGTTGGAGCCCATCAGATTTACTCAAGATGGGAGATTGCTCCAGATAGCAAAGACTACACAAGAAGGGCGTTTATTCCAGAATATGACCTGTCTTTAAGTACTTCTCTGTACGGTATTTTTCTCAATAACAGTGAGCAGGGTTTTGAAGGTTTGAAGCATACGATAAAGCCAACGCTTTCATATCAATACATACCTGAAAGAAACCAGAAGTTTCCAGATTTTGTCCCGATTTACTCAAAGACGAATAAGATAACATTGGATTTGGAAAATATTTTCACGGCTAAGTATATAGATAACGGTAAAGCCTCATACAGGCAGATTTTTTACAACAGAATTACTGCATATTACGATTTTGCAAAAGAGTACCATACACCGTTTCCACCCATTTACGAGGAGACTACAATTAAGCCATTTGACTTTCTAAAGCTTACAAGCAAAGCCCACTACTTTTTTAAAAAACACATGTTTTTAGACTCTTCTGAAAGCTTGGATGTAGGCAATAGCAAGGTCGGGTTTACGGCTGGTTATAATATGTCAAGGGATAGTGATTACAACCTGAATGACGAGAGTGTAAATGCAAAGATTTATGGATACCCTTTAAAGGGTTTGTATGTTTATGCCTCTTTCGAGAGGAGTTTGCACTACTCGTACTACCCATCACGGAAGTTTGGTTTTCTGTATAGCGAGGATTGCTGGAGTGTGGGTCTTGATTTTTACCTAACAAGATCTCCCGAGGAACAGGACGATGGGAGTTACCAAACGCGGCTTGATAGGGGTTTCTGGCTAACACTAAACCTTACAGGGCTTTTCAGTATAAAGAGGGAGTATTGATGGATGAGGATAAAAAGGCAGTTGCTTTAAAATATAAGATTAATGAAGACAATGCTCCTAAAGTGGTGGCAAAGGGAAGGGGCTATATTGCAGAAAGCATTGAAAGAATAGCCAAAGAGTATGATATACATATTGAAAGGGACGCAGAGCTTGCAGATAGCCTTTACAGGCTCAAACTCGATGAAGAGATACCAGAGGAGCTTTACGAAGCGGTTGCCAAGATTTTAGCCTACATCTACAGTTTATGAATTTTTATGTCGTACTTTTTAATCCTGTAATCCAACTGTCTTATTGTATATCCAAGCAGTCGTGCCGCTTTTGATTTTACATATCCTGTCTTTTTCAAGGCTTCCTGAATTTGTTGCTTTTCGATGTTCTCTATGGTCATCGGCATATCTTTTAGTGTCTTTTCATTTTCCAAGTTGATTTCTGGCTCTTCTTCCCTTATGTAGAGTGGCAGGTCTTTTAGCCCTATTGTGTAATCGTTCATTATTACAAGTCTCTCTATTGTATTTTCAAGCTCCCTTATATTTCCACCCCACCTGTAGTTGACCATAGCCTTAACGGCATCTTTTTCTATTGTCAGTCGTTTTTTGTAAATTTTGTTAAATTTCTTTAAAAAGTAGTCTATCAAAATGGGGATATCTTCCCTTCTTTCTCTTAACGCTGGAACATGTATAGGTATCACATTGAGTCTGTAATACAAATCTTCCCTGAAGTGCCCCAAACTTACAAGCTTTTCTATATTTTTGTTTGTTGCCGCTATAATTCTTACATCTATTGGTATGGTCTGTTCGCTGCCAAGTCTTGATATCTCTTTGTCCTGAAGTACATTGAGTAGTTTTGCCTGTAGTGTCAGTGGCATATCGCCTATCTCGTCCAAAAATAGAGTACCTCCGTTGGCAAGTTCAAACTTACCTCTTTTTCTTGATGATGCTCCAGTAAATGCACCCTTTTCGTAACCAAAGAGCTCGCTCTCAAGTAGATTTTCGGGAATAGCGGCACAGTTAATCGTTGCAAACGGTTTATCCCTCCTCGGACTCAGTTTGTGTATTGTTTTGGCAATGAGGCTCTTTCCCGTTCCGCTTTCACCCGTGATCAGAATGGTTGAGTCTGCCATTGCTACTTTTAGGAGAATCTTTTTTAAATTGGATATGGCATCTGACACTCCTATTATATCGTTCAGGGCGATTGCCTCTTTACTTATGGTGTTTAAGAGTATCTCTTTCTCTTCCTGCCAGAATTTTCTTTCTTCTTCCATCCTTTCATACATCTTTTTGGTTAGACCGATTAAGGTGGCAAGAGTTGATAACATTTTTATGGCGTCATCGTGGGAGAAGCTCCTTGTTTTCTCCTTGTATGTGCACAGAACACCGAACTTTTCCCCTCCTACTTTTATAGGAACACCTAAAAAAACAAGTTCGCTCCCTATTCTCTTTGTCAATCTTGTTTTATTGAGATATTTGGGCTCATTTTTTATATCGTAAATTATGGCAGGTACTTCGTTTTTAAATATGCTGCCAACAACACCCTCTCCCTTTTTAAATATTCCCTTTGCCGCTTCCTTTTTCGTCATACCAAAGCTTTCAACTATCCTTAGGTTTCCCAACTGGTTATCGTAAAGTGCGACAAAGGATATGGGAGCATCCCAATATGAGTATAGAATTTTTAAAATCTCTTTTAAGGACTCATTCAATGTGTTCTTTTTACTCAGTATCTTGCTTGTTTCATGGATTATAGAAAGGTATCCCTCTTTGATGTTAATCTGCTGCCCAATCATTGTCAGCAAGTTTACAAAATTGTAAACAAAAATTCAAGCTGGGTTTGTCTGATTTTATTAAATTATTTGTTTTACCTGTTTAAATAGTAAGGGAACTCATGTTGCTAAACAAACGCCAAATCTATTTTTGGAGGTATGGGAATGATGACACCTGAAGATGTTGTAAAAAAGATTCAAGAAGAGGACATTAAGATTGTTGATGTGAGATTTGTTGATCTGCTTGGCACCTGGCAGCATTTTAGTGTGCCTGCACATGTCATAACTGAGGAGGTTTTTGAGGAGGGTATAGGGTTCGACGGCTCTTCTATCAGAGGATGGAAAACCATTAACGAAAGCGATATGCTTGTTGTGCCAGACCCCGATACAGCTTTTGTTGACCCGTTTGCCGAGGTTGGGACGCTCAACATTATTTGCGATGTAATAGACCCCATTACCCGTGAGCCTTATGAGAGACACCCAAGGGGTGTTGCCAAAAAAGCAGAGGAGTTTTTGAAGTCTTCAGGTATTGCTGATGTTGCCTATTTTGGTCCTGAGCTTGAGTTTTTCATACTTGACGATGTTAAATACCAGATAGAGTCCAATGTTGCATACTACGAAGTTGATTCGGTTGAGGGTATTTGGAACACGGCAAGGGAGGAGGAGCCCAATCTTGGCTACAAGGTGAGACATAAAGAGGGTTATTTCCCTGTTCCTCCACTGGATAGTTTACAGGATTTGAGAAGCGAGATTGTGCTTGAGCTTGAGAAGGCAGGCGTTGAGGTTGAGGCACACCACCATGAGGTTGCCACTGCCGGTCAGGCTGAGATAGATATTAAATATGCACCACTCCTTAAGCAGGCTGACAATGTACTCAAGTATAAATATCTGGCAAAGAATGTAGCATTCATGTATGGTAAGACTGTAACATTCATGCCAAAGCCACTTTCTGGTGATAATGGAACGGGTATGCATACCCACCAGAGTCTCTGGAAGGATGGAAAACCACTATTTGCTGGCAGTGGTTATGCTGGCCTTAGTGAGATAGGGCTTTACTACATAGGTGGAATCCTGAAACACGGAAAGGCACTTGCTGCCTTTACGAATCCAACCACCGTATCGTACAAGAGGCTTGTTCCGGGATTTGAAGCGCCTATCAACCTTGCATACTCATCGAGAAACAGGTCTGCGGCTATAAGAATTCCAATGTATTCACCCTCTCCAAAAGCCAAGAGGATCGAGGTTAGATTCCCAGACCCGACAGCAAATCCATATCTGGCTTTTGCTGCCATGCTGATGGCTGGTATAGACGGAATAATCAACAAGATAGACCCTGGTGAGCCTATGGATAAAAATATCTATGACCTGCCACCGGAAGAGCTTGCCAAGGTTGAGAAGATGCCCAAAAACTTAGAAGAAGCACTGGATGAACTTGAGAAAGACTATGAATTCTTGCTAAGGGGTGATGTGTTCACAGAGGATTTAATAAGAACCTGGATAGATTACAAGAGGGAAAACGAGATAAAGTTTGTGAACTCTATTCCGCATCCTGCAGAGTTTTACCTCTATTTCGATGTTTAAACACTTTAAGCGGGCTTATAGCCCGCTTTTTATTTTCTCAAGCGTGTTATAGGCAGTTTTTACACAGTCGTTTAGGCTTATTCCAAAGAAGGCATTTCCAGTTATAAATATTCCTCTATGTTTCCTTTCAAACTCTAACAGCTCTTCTTTTACTTTTTTGTGATTTAATGTGTATACTGGAATAGCCTTGTGGTGTACTTTTTTATAAGCAAACTCAAACGGATAGTGTATGTTTGCACTCCTATTTAGCTCTTTCATTGCTAATGTTATAAGGTTGCTTTTAAAGGGTGATTCTTTGGCAAGTTGCCCTCCTACCATTATCCTTATCAAGGTTTTTCCCGCTTTTGCTCGACCCCCAAAGATGGATGAGTCAAAGAGTACACCTATTGTGTCTTCTATTTCGTTTAAATCGAATAGGTAGCCAAAGGAGTTTGTTATTTCCGGTAGCTTTGAGCTTTCAAAACCCAAAGCTAAAACTGCCATAGGTGCATAAGGGATATTATTTAAATGGGCGGCAAACTCTCTGTTGTAGTTTTCTATAATTTTTTTTAAGGAGTAAGCTGGCAGGGAAAATATTACGATGTCAGCTGTGTAGTGATTTAATCTCCCCAACAGTCTCTGTTTTCCATTTATCGTTTCTATGGAAAGCACCTCATCCTTTACTATTTCTATGCTTTTTGAAAGATGTTTTATAAAACTGCCCACGCCGTTTTTAAACGATAGGAGTTTTGATGAAAAGCCGCCACTGATTGAGTTTGCACCAGCCCGTTTTTCTTTCATCATGCCAATTAAACCCTTAATAAGTGAGCCGTACCTCCTTTCTATCTCTTTAATGCGAGGAAAGTTCGATTCCATACTCATAATTTTTGGATCTCCAGCGAAAACGCCGCACACCATGGGACCTATAATTTTATCGAGAAACTCTTGCCCCAGCCTTCTTTTGACAAAACCCTCAACGGTTTCGTCTCGGAATACGGGTTTTATGAATGGTTCTTTCAGTATTTTTAGCTTTGCTTTTGAGCTTAAAAACCCATTAAACATGATTTTCGCAGGGTTTTTTGGTATCTCCCATAATCTGCCATTTGAAAATATAAATTTTCTGTTAGACTCGTCTCTGCTTTCAATTACTTCACTATCAAAGCCACTCTCCGTTATAAGTTTTTTAATCTCCTCTTTGTTCGAAAGGAAACCATTAGGTCCTGTCTCAATGAGGTATCCATCCCTTTTTTCAGATAGAGCTTTGCCACCTATTTTCTCTTTTTCTATGAGAATTATATCGTGCTTTGTGTGCTTTTTTAGTAAGTATGCAGTTGAAACTCCAGAGATGCCGCCACCAACTACAGCTATTTTCATTCTATTTTTGATATTGCCGAGAAGCTAACCGTTGCTTTAATGAGCTTTTGACCCGGATTGGTTTTTATGCCGCCATTTCCTATGGGTTTGGATGAGGCTTTAAAGAGTATGTTTCTTTGCGGTTCGTTGTAGATTGCCCTTACTCCACCATAGCTTATGTTGATTGATGAGACATAATAGGTTCTTTTCAGGATGCTATTTGTAATCTTGAGTAGCTGTTTGCACCTAAGGAGCGCCTCTTTGAAAATAAGGGCTTTGACTCTTGCCATTTTTTTATTTGATACGGTGTATGTTAGTTTAGAAATGTTTATTCCTGTCTGATATGGAAAGTGTTTGTTGGATATAAACTTTAAAACCCTTCCCGCTGAGTTCACCATGTTTGTATCAATTGTTATGATTATTGCTGCGCTACGCTCCCCTCCGTAGCCCATCTGTGTTTTTATCTGCTCCAGGGGATAGATTTTCTTAAGGAATGCAAGAAATTCATTGTTTATAGGTTTCAACCTTTTTAGGGCTTCGGGAAAGGTGTTGCCGTTAGCCCACACCCTGAATTTCATTATCAGTCTATCGCAACTTACCCTCTTTTTGAGCTGAAACGATGTTGAGATTGTCGAGTAGAGCTCTTTTGAGAAAACAAGACGAGGAAAAATTGTTAATATAAATACTGCAATCAGAAATTTTCTGCCCTTCATGTCTACCTCCCTTTTTGGTAATTATTTAATTTAATCCTGAAAAAATCAAGAGCAATATTAAAAGCAATAATTTGACTAAGTATTTTTTGTTTCATACTCTAAAGGAGTTGGGGAAGGAGAGAGATGGACGATTATAAAAAAAGAAAGTATCTATCTGCAATTGAGGTTGCCCGCTACTTAGGAATAGGTGTTAAGGATGTGCATAATCTGTTGAAATCTGGAAGGTTGGCAGGTTTTAAGTCAGCAAGCGGGCAGTATAGGTTTGATATTAGGGATGTAAAGAAAGTTGAGAATAGCTTTGTTTTAAGCCACACGAACAGTGTGAAATCGAAGACTTTTTTAGATAAGGTTGATCTTTGCAAAGGTGAATTTTGCCAAACAGTGTTTATTAAAGATGCAAGAGATATGAGTGAGTTAGAAGATAACTCAATCCATTTAATGATTACTTCACCACCATATTTTGATGCAAAACTTTATTCTAAAGAGCCCATAGAGGGTGATTTGGGAAATATACATAATTTAGATGAATGGTTTGTAGAAATAGGTAAAGTATGGAAAGAGGTTTTTAGGGTTTTACAGCCCGGAAGAAAGGCGTTTATCAACATTATGAATTTACCTGTAAGAACCGAAAATGGTTTTAGAAGTTTGAATATAGTAGGTAAAACCATTGATTTATGCGAGGATATAGGTTTTGTATTTCGTAGAGAGATAATATGGCAAAAGACAAACTCTGTTAGAGCGCATTTTGGAACATATCCTTATCCAGGAAACATTCTCATAAACTATGCTCATGAGTTTATACTGGAATTTGAAAAACCCGCACCCAAGAATTATAAAAAATATGCTCATCTGACAAAAGAGCAAAGAGAAGAATCAAAGATAGATAAGGATTTCTGGATAGAAATTAAAAAATCTGATGTTTGGGTAATGAAGCCAGAGAAAAGTGGAAATAATAGAAATCATCCAGCGCCGTTCCCTTATGAGTTGCCATATAGATTAATAAAAGCATATAGCTTTGTTGGAGAAACGGTATTAGATCCGTTTTTAGGATCAGGTACGACATTAGTAGCTGCAAAGGATCTAAAAAGGAATGGTATTGGTTATGAAATAAACCCAGAATTAGCAAATGAAGCGATAAAAAGAATAAAGAATTATCAAAGAAGGCTATTATGAGGTGGGTATAGATGAATGCAAAGTTAATGTATGCACAATCTAGTGATATAAAAGCCAGAACATATATTGAATATAGACGGGATATGAAAAAGAAAGCTATTGCCGAGTTAGAAATTAAGGATTGGCTTGAGAAAAAATTAAAAGAAGAATACAAAAGAGAAGATATTTCGGTTGAAAAATACGGAGGCGATAAATTTTTATGGTTTTTAAGAAAAGGCGGAGTTACACGAGAGCCAGATTTTATAGTAAAGATTGGAAATGATGAAAAGCTCCTCATTGAGTTTCAATATGCTGATAGGGAAGATTTACCATTTTTTGATTTCAAAATTTCTAAAGTGGCTAAGAAAGTTAAGGGTGAAAGAGTGCCTTATGATGACAGATTATTTTTATACATCCTTAAAAAATCTCTAAGATATGCTTTAATAAAACCAAAGTGGATAGTAGAGCATGGAAAAATTGGTGTTGTACCTGCGTGGGGAAGTCGGCAGGCCTATAGAGTACCAAGAGATATTTTTGAAAGCATTTTGAAAGAAGACAAAAGTTTGAAGCCCGTTATAAATAGGATGGATGTAAAAATAAAAATTTTAAATTTTCAGCATGAGCTTTTAAATATATGGGAGAATAAACTCTCCAAAGAATTGCAGAGCGTTATTGATGAAGAAAAGTTAGTTAAAATAGTTCCTAAAACGCTGGGTGGGTTTTTCAAAGTTTGTTTTATTTTAGACCATTTGAAGAAAGTACCTGAAAATTCAAAACTATGGCTAATTTATCTTTTAAGCTATGCCAATATGAATTTAAAGTTAAAAGAGATAGCAAAGCTTGTTTATTCCATTGATTTTGTTTATTCAAAAATTCAGCAATTTGAAGAAAATGAGTTAAATGAGCTTACAAACAAAATTAATGCATTGATGAACTTAATAACATCTTATTATAGCCCTGAGAAGGGATTGTACACATCTTCGATAGATGAAAGTCCTTTAGAAGAAACGAGATATGCGTTGTTTTCCATAAATCTGCTTGAGGATATAATACAGGACTCTATTTATTATCATAATGCGAAGTTTAAACCAATAACCAAAATATATCAACATGTTATAGAACCTGAAAAGGTTGCAGATGCTCTAAGCGATTATCTGACCGAATCTTTCGTTGATTGATTTTGCTATTGTGTAGCCACTTGAGAATGCGAACTGTAGGTTAAAACCGCCGATGTTTCCCTGAATATCAAGTACCTCACCGCCGAAAAATAGGTTTTTGATGAGTTTTGACTCAAAGGTTTTAGGGTTTACCTCTTTTAGGCTCACTCCACCTTTTGTAACGAAAGCTCTGTCAAATCCACATTTTTTAACTTCCAATGTAAAGTTTGATAGAAACTCTTTTATCAGGTTTAGCTGACTTTTATTGAGGTTGGCGGCAAGTTCTTCTGAATATGGGGCAATTTGTGAGAGTCTTGCTGGTATGAATTGGGAAAGAAAATTTCTGACCTTCCCCCTGTAAAAGTGCAGCTTTTTAATAATCTCTTTGCTGTTTTCTAAAAGTTCAATTCTCAAGATTGCTTGCTGGAAACTATTACCTGACAGTTTAAAAATTACGGGTCCACTGACCCCGAAGTGTGTAAATATAAGGTCTCCTCTTTCTGTAATATTTTTATTGTTGACAGTAAGTGTTACCTTTACATTGGATAGGGTTGTGCCTTTTAATGAGCTGCAGCAGTTTTTAGCACAAAACGGTGTTTCCATCGGTTCTAAATCTGTTATTGTATGCCCTAATTTCCTTGCAAGTTTGTAGCAGGAGCCACGAGAACCTGTTTTAGGGAAGCTCATGCCTCCACAGGTTAACACCACGACCTTGGATTTATATATGCCTTTTTGTGTTCTAATCAGAAATACTTTTCTATCATTTGCTATATCCACAACTGGCTCGAATTTTTTAAACAGTGAAACTTTATGTTCCACTTTTGATTTCAAAAGTTCCGAAAATTGTTCCGAGCTTTTGTTTTTTAAAAACACCCTGCCATTTTCTGTAGTGGTTTTTACACCGAGGTCTTCGAGCCATTCAATAAGCTCTTCTCTAAAGAAGTTGTTAAATGTGTCTCTCAAAAATCTTCCGTTTTTACCGTATTGTTCAAGGAATTCTTCAAGGGGCAGCATATTTGTTATGTTGCATCTGTTGTTTCCCGTGATTGATAACTTCCTTGCCCCCTCGTATTTATCAAATATTATTATGTTTCTGTTTTTAAGAAAATAGGCGCAGGCAAGGCCACTTGCTCCTGCGCCCACTATTGCCACATAAAATAGCTTAGACAAGGTCTATTTCAGGTAGTTTTTCAATCAATCCTTTGTCGTAGGCTTCCTTGAGGAGAAGCCTGCATGCTTCAACTCCTTTCTCACCCATATCCACAGTTAACTCATTAACATACATGCCAACAAATTTATCTGCTAAATCTCTATCCATTCCCCTTGCAAAGTTAAGGGCGTATTTTACAGCCTCATCCCTGTGATTTAAAGAGAACAGAATACTCTCCTTTAAGATGTTCGATATTTTTTTCATCTCATCGCCAAACTTTCTATGGATAGCGTTAACGCCGAGTGGCAGGGGCAGTCTGGTTTTCTCATACCACCATTCACCCAGATCAACTATTTTTTCAAGGTTGTATTTGGAATAGGTTAACTGGCCTTCGTGTATAATCAGACCTGCATCAACCTCTCCGTTTTTGACGGCGTCAAGTATTTTGTCAAATGGTATAACGGTTGTGTTTAACTCCTTGCCTAAAAGTAGCCTCAGTTCAAGATAAGCGCTTGTGAGCTTCCCCGGTATGGCTATGAGCTTTTTTTTGAGCTCTTCAAGGGGAAATCTTTCTTTTGCAACCACGAGGGGTCCATATTTATAGCCCATGCTTGCGCCACTTGAAAGGATTGCGTATTTATCTGATATTGTGGGGTAGGCTGCAAGTGAAATGGCTGTGATATCCAACTTTTCATCAATTGCCATCTCATTAAGTGTCTGAATGTCCTTTAAAATCTGTTCAAATTCATAGCCGTTTGTATCAACTCCACCCTCTATGTTAAGTCCGTAGAACATAAATGCATCGTCTGGGTCTGGACTGTGCCCAAGTGTTAATCTCTTCTTTTCCATCGGAAACCTCCTCGAAAAAACTTGTTTCATTATACGAAACCTTAGTGTTCTGTCCATGTTTTTGTCAAGTTTAACTCCTTGACCAATAAAACATTTTTATATATCCTCACGGTGATGAAGGTTGACATTGTTAAGAAGGCTATGGACTTTATTCTCTATATGCTATCGGTCTTAATCCTTGTTATAATAATAATATATTTGATGAAACTTGTATGGGAGCTAAAAGACATAATCATCCACTTCCCACCCTCAAACGAAAGCATGTCAAAATCGGTTGAGGAGGTTCTGAACCTGTTTGTATTAATTGAGTTCTTCAGGGGTGCCATGTCTTACTTTGACTTTGAGAGGATTAAACTCTCATACATAACAGATGCAGCGCTGGTCTTTGTGTTGAGGGAGGTTATGATTTCCACATTTTACCATAAATTAGAGTTTAAAATGGCTTTAGCTTACTCCTTTGTTATGATAGCCATCATCGTAATCAGAACCTTGACTATACTGTACACACCAGAGCGGGAGAGAAAGATTAGAAGAAGATAGGGGGTTTTATGAGATACTCAAGGAGCTTTATCTATACATTAAAGGAAGAACAAAAAGAGGCAACTATAGTTAGCCACAATCTGCTGCTCAGGGGCGGTTTTATGGTTAAACTTGCAAGCGGGATTTATAACTACCTGCCTCTGGGACTCAAGGTTATAAAGAAGGTGTCCCAAATTGTAAGGGAGGAGATGGATAGGGCTGGAGCCATAGAGATTTTGATGGCAGCTATCCAGCCTGCAGAGTTGTGGAAAGAGTCTGGAAGGTGGCATGAGTACGGCAAAGAGCTTTTAAGGATAAAAGACAGGGGCGGTAGAGACTTTGTTTTTGGCCCAACCCACGAAGAGGTGGTTACGGACATCGTAAGAAAATTTATTAAAGGCTATAAGCAGCTTCCCGTGAACCTCTATCAAATTCAGACCAAGTTCAGGGATGAGCTCAGGCCAAGGTTTGGTTTGATGCGCGGTAGAGAGTTTATAATGAAGGATGCCTATAGCTTTGATAAAGATGAACAGGGAATGGATTTGAGTTATCAGAAGATGAGAGATGCCTATAACAACATTTTCAGGCGGTGTGGCTTGAACTTTAGAAGTGTTGAGGCAGACACAGGGTCAATTGGTGGAAAGGATTCTGAAGAGTTTATGGTTTTAAGTAAAACGGGAGAGGACGAAATAGTTGTTTGCGATAGATGTGATTATGCATCCAATGTTGAGAGGGCAACAAGTATAACAGAGGATGAACCCGGTGAAGAGATGGAGCTTAAAAAGGTTGCAACGCCCGGTAAGGAAACAATAAGCGATGTTTGTGAGTTCCTGGGAGCCGATCCTAAATTCTCGGCTAAGGCTCTCGTTTATAGAAACGATGAAGGGAACTATTTTTGCTTCTTTGTTGAGGGTGATGATGAGCTGAATCTGATTAAAGCGATGAGGGCGACAGGCTCTATAGAGATTGAGATGGTTTCGGATGAGGAGCTTGAGAATTTGGGGCTCGAGAAAGGGTATATAGGACCTGTGAACTTTCCCAATAGAGATGTAAAGGTATTATGTGATTATAGAATAACAAAAAGGAATAATCTTGTGGTTGGAGCTAATGAGCACGGTTTTCACCTTGTTGGTGCTAAATATGGTCGGGATTTTGAGTGTGAGCTTGCCGATTTGAGGATGGTCAAAGAGGGTGAGATTTGCCCCAAATGCAAGAAGGGGAGACTGAAAAAGATGAGGGGCATCGAGGTTGGACATATTTTCAAGCTTGGTCAGAAGTACTCTAAAGCAATGAATGCAGTTTTTTTGGATGAAAATGGAAGAGCCGTGCCGTTTTATATGGGTTGTTATGGTATTGGAATAGGTAGAACAGCTCAGGCTGCAATAGAGCAGAACCACGATGAGTTCGGGATTATCTGGCCTATTTCCATTGCTCCATTTGAGATAGAGATTGTTAGTCTCGATACAAGAAGTGAAGAGATTAGAAACTACTGCGATAGTCTGTATGAGCTTTTTGAAAAAGAGGGTTTGGATGTTTTATACGATGACAGGGATGAGCGAGCGGGAGTTAAGTTAAACGATATGGATTTAATAGGCATACCCATCAGGGTAATCGTTGGTAAAAAATCTTTTGAGGAAGGAAAGGTCGAGCTATCTCTCCGTCGAGATAGGAATAAAGAGAAAATAGATAAAAATAGCGTTCTGGATAGAGTGAAAGAGCTGAGAGATAAACTTTACAGGGAGCTTGAGGAGGTTAGGAGATGAAAAAGGAAGAGATAAAAGAGCTTAAGGACAAGCTAATTTATGAAAATAAAAATGGATGGTTGCAGGCAGAAAGAGATACGATATTCAATTTTGCCGAAACCTATAAGCAGTTTATAGGCAAGTGTAAAACAGAGAGGGAGACAGTAGATTTCGTTAGAGAGGAGTTCAAAGACAGAGCGAAGGATGGAGACTTTTTTGTTGTAAATAGGGGTAAGTGTATTGCACTCGTAAGGCTGGGTGAAGGCGATGGCATGAAACTAATAGCAAGCCACATAGATGCACCAAGGATTGACCTGAAGCAGAACCCTCTATTTGAAGATGAAGAGCTTGCCCTTTTACACACACACTACTACGGAGGCATAAAGAAGTATCAGTGGTTTAATATTCCACTTGCGTTGCACGGTGTAATAGTTAAAGGGAATGGTGATGTTATACAAGTAAATATAGGTGAGGATGAGCAAGACCCAGTATTTGTTATACCAGACCTTCTCCCACACCTCTCCCATAAAATTCAGGATGAAAAGAAGGTTAAAGAGGCGCTTGAAGCCGAAAAGATGAACCTTATTATGGGCAGTACTCCTTTAAATAGTGATGAGAAGGAAGCTGTAAAGTTGAATGTTCTAAAGATGTTAAACGAGAGATACGGAATTATTGAGGAAGACTTTATATCTGCCGAGATAACCGTTGTTCCAGCCATGGAACCCAAAGATGTTGGGTTTGATAGAGGTTTAATTGCAGCATACGGGCATGACGATAGAATATGTGCATTTTGCTCCAAAGAGGCTTTCTTTGAGGCCGATTCTAAAAGGACTATTGTTGCCTTAATGGTTGACAAAGAGGAGATTGGCTCAGACGGAAATACTGGGGCAAAATCGAGGTTTTTACTCGATGTAGTTGTGGAGATACTGAAAAGGAAAGGTGAATCTCTGGATTTTATTAGCGTGAGCGAATTTTTGAAAAAATCAGAGGTGCTCAGTGCAGATGTCAATGGAGCTTTAAATCCCATGTACAAAGAGGTGCACGAGAAGGATAACGCAAGCTACCTGAATCATGGGGTTGTCCTCACGAAATTCACTGGGCATGGTGGTAAATATATGGCTAATGATGCCTCTGCAGAGTTTGTGGGGAAAATAAGAAGAATTTTCAACGATGCTGGTGTTAAGTGGCAGATAGGCGAGCTTGGCAAGGTTGATGAAGGTGGCGGGGGAACAATAGCAAAATACCTGGCTGCCTGGAATATGGATGTTGTGGACTGTGGACCCGCTCTTATTTCTATGCACTCACCGTTTGAGATAGCTTCAAAGCTGGATCTGTTTGAGACCTTTAAAGCTTACAGGGCTTTCTATGAAAGCGAGTAGATGATACAAAGCGAACTATTAGAGATAATTAATGACCTTCATAATGGGGAGGATTTAAAAAGAGGGTGGAGCTACATACTAAAGAAAATTAAAAAGTTTCTCAAAGTTGACGGTGTTTTCTTTGCTGAGCTTTTGCACGAAGATAGTATTAGATGTTTTAATTCTGAAGATTACGACCCTCCAGAATATGAAATCGAGAGTTCTTTAGCTTTCACCACAGTCCACTCCAGAAAACCTATCATAATAAACGATTACTCAAACTACAGATTTGCCCAACAATATTGGTTGGACAAAGGCATAAAAAGGGTTGCAAGTGTTCCTGTAATGTTTGATGGTAAGGTTTTTGGTGCTCTCCAGATTATTTCTGTGTCGGAACGAGAGATAAAAGATAGTGATGTAGATGTTCTTGAAGCGCTTTCCAAGATTATATCCTTTGTTCTCTATTACAGGAAAAAAACCGAGTCTTCAGAGAAAGTACTTACTTTGATGGTAAAGGAGTTTGAGTTCTTTTATTCAAGGAAACTCCCCGATTTCTTTGATAGAGGGAGTCTAAAAAGGTGGGTGGTTGAGTATTTGAGGAATATTGTTGAGATAACAGACGCTTCCCTGGTTGGCTTTGTGTTTCCAGAGGAGAATATATTTGCAGTTCTAATTAAGGATAGAGATAAAATCATAGAGAACTTTTATACGAGATTAACGGGTGAGGTAAAAGGCTTAGAGCACTACAAGATTTGGGAGAAATCCATAGGAAGAATCTTGAGCTTTGAAATGCTTAAGGAGTGGGGAATAGAGCCCTCCTTTGTTTCTAAGGAGGCAGGGATTAAATCGGCTCTCTTTGTTCCTGTTAAATATAACAGGGAGATTAAAGTTGTTGTTGGCTTTGGATACAACAGGAAAATCGATATTGATGATGACTATAGACTTGCCCTTCAGAATTGTGCAACCCATTTAACATTTATGCTTCTTGCAGCAAAAAATCTCTCTTTGGTAAACAGCAAACTTATCGATGTGGAGGAGAGTTTTCTTGAGTCTTTTATCCATTTGATTGAGGCGAGGGATGTATATACAAAAGGGCACTCTTTGAGGGTTGCATACTATGCCAAAAGAATAGCCGAAGCTTTGGGAAAACCTATGGATGAGCAGAAGAGGTGTTATATTGCCGGGCTGTTGCATGATATAGGGAAGATAGGTATTCCAGATAGCATACTAATGAAACCGGGAAAACTTACCCCTTATGAGTTTGAGGTAGTGAAGTACCATGCCGAGTTTTCCTATCAGATTATTAAGGATATAGAGAGCTTAAGGGATGTGAGAGATTGTGTTCGGTTTCATCACGAGCGGTGTGATGGTAGTGGATATCCGAAGGGGCTAAAGTGCGAAGATATACCATTACGAGCAAGGATTCTTGCCATAGCAGATGTGTTCGATGCCATCACCACAGACAGACCTTACAGAAAGAGACTCTCTTTAGATGATGCTTTAGGGTTTATTGCTGATATGGAAGAAGAGCTGGATCAGAGCATAGTGGGAAGGTCGATGGAGGTTTTAGGTGAGTCTTACACATTTTTGAAAAACTCGTTTGAGCATAGAAACTTTTTACCCGAAGAGATTGATTTGATTAGAAGGGCAATGTTTGATAAAGATTATATGACAGGACTGTTGAACAGAAGGAAGTTTTTGGAAGAGGTGCAAAAGATTATTGCACAGTATAGGCGTTTTGTTATGTTTTACTTTGATATAAAGAACCTTTCTATGATAAACCACAGGTATTCTATGGAGGTAGGAGATAAGGTTATACTCTTTACAGCCGAGGCTTTAAAGAAAGTAGAGGGTGTTGAGCTTCTTGCAAGGACAGAGCCAGATGCTTTCTATTTTGTTTATGAGGGGAGCACAGAGGCGGGTTTATTTGTATATTTCATTAAAAAACTTGTGAAAGATAGTGTGGTTGAAAGGCTTGAGAAAGAGGAGATGGGTCTTGAGAGCTGGAAAAGGGTTATAGATTACTATGTTTCATTCTCTGAGTTTATGCCGGGCAAGACCGCAGAGGATATGATGTATGAATGCAAGCAGGCTAAAAAGGAGATTGAGGAGTTGCTGATATGAGCCATAGAGTTGTAGAAATTTTTAAGGAAATTTCCAGGATTCCCAGGTGCTCCAGACACTGTGAAAGAATAGCAGAGTGGATATGCGATTGGGCTTCTAATAATGGTTTTAGGTGTAAAAGGGACTCATACGGTAATGTTATTGTTAAAGTGCCTGCTACAGATGGATATGAGAACAGAGGCTCCTATGCTCTTCAAGGCCACATGGACATGGTCTGTGTGAGGGCTGAAGGTGTAGAGCACGATTTTTCAAAAGACCCTATAGATATTTATGAAGAGAATGGATGGCTTAAGGCTAAAGGAACCACTCTTGGTGCTGACGATGGTGTTGCCATTGCCATTGCAATGGCTTTATCTGAAGATGAAACCAAAGAGCATCCTGAACTTGAACTTGTATTTACGGCAGATGAAGAGATAGGACTTGTGGGAGCATCGCATCTTGAGAGGAACTTCATAAAGTCAAAGCGGCTGATAAACATAGATTCAGAGAAAGAGGGTGTGTTTGTTGTAGGCTGTGCAGGTGGAGAGGATATCGATATTTCACTTCCCTTGAGAAGGCAAACAAGGAGATTCAGTAGGCCTCTTTCCATAACTGTTTCTGGCTTGAAAGGTGGACACTCTGGTACAGAGATAAACAGCAACAGGGCTAATGCAGTAAAATTGCTCAATGAGGTTTTGTACAGGTCGTTTAGTTCCGTTGAGCTTGTTCATTTTAGCGGTGGTAAAGCAAGAAACGCCATACCCGATTTTGCGAGGGCAGTTGTTTATACAGATTCTCCCAATGAAATTGTTGAAGTGGCAAAGAAGGTTGAAAACTATGCACGGGCTTTGTTCACGGGAGAGGATAGTATAAATATTGAAATAAAGGATGAAGAGGCTTCTATGGATGCTGTTGATAGGGAGAGTTTCGGAAAGATTGTTGATTTAATAAATAAGCTCCCCCACGGTGTTTACGAAATGTATGACAGCGAGACACCCAAAATCTCTAATAATTTGGCTATCGTTAACCTTGACATTGACAAATTTAACCTTTCAACAAACCAGAGAAGCTTAACAGAGGATGGACTCGATAAAATTTGTTTAATTATTGAGGACATAGCGAATGATTTTGGATGTAGCGTGAACAGACACAGCAGGTATCCTGCCTGGACGCCTGATGAAAACTCTGAATTGGTTGAGGATGCAAAGAGTCTATATTTTGAAATGTTTAGCAGGGAACCCAGGACTAAGGTTATTCACGCTGGTCTTGAATGTGGTATATTTGCTTCTAAACTTGACAGTGCTGATATGCTCTCCATTGGACCTGATATGGAAGGGATACACTCGCCCGATGAGAAACTCAATATAGAGTCATTTATAAGGGTTTATGAGTTTGTATGTGAGCTTGTTAAGAGATGAAGACGCTTTTCATAGGTTTTGTTGGGTATTCTGGTAGTGGTAAAACCACTTTAATCGAGAAATTGATAGAGAGGTTTTCTTCAAAGGGTTATAGGGTGGGGGCGGTCAAGCACGATGCCCACAACTTTGAGATAGACTATCCGGGTAAAGACTCATACAGAATGAAACATTCAGGAGCAAAGCGTGTGGTTTTATCATCCAAGAGTAAGCTCGCACTTGTTGAGGATAGGGATAGTGAATTGCCTCTGGACGAGATTAAGAAGCTGTTTGATGATTGTGATATTGTATTTGTTGAGGGCTATAAGCTTGAGGATTTACCCAAAGTGGAAGTGCACAGGAGTGGTGTTGGTGGTGATTATCTATTTAGGAAGGGTATAAAAAATATTATCCTTATCGTTACAGACAGAGATATTAATGCTGATGTTCCAACCTTGAGGATAGATGATTTTGAGGGAATTGCCCTTTTCTTAGAGCGACTTTTTAAAATACATGGTAATTCTTAATATAGAGCCTGCTACAAACTTTTCTGGCGGGGTTAACCAAACCATTTTAAATACACTTGAACTGAAAAAAAGGGGGCATAAGGTTTACCTTGCATGTGTTAAGGGCTCACCTGTTCACGAAAAGCTCAAGGATTTTGGTGTTGAGTTTGTTTTTATTGACAATGAGAGGTTTATTCAGTCTGCAAAGTGTGTCAGCTCTTTTTTAGAAAAACACCGTGTTGATATTGTTCATACTCACCACTCCAAAGGGCATACAATAGGCCTTCTATCTTTGATGTTTAGAAAAAGGGAGAGGTTGGTTGTTCAAAGGGGTGTGATATTTCCTGCAAAAAACCCCTTTAAGTACTTAAACCCCAGAGTTAATCTCTTTGTTGCCAACTCAAATGTGGTTAAGGAGAGGCTTGTTAAATCTTTTGTGAGCAGGAAAAAGATAGTTGTAGTTTACTCTGCTATTGATGAAAACAGGGTCTCTGGATACAATAGGGATGAAATAAGGCATAAGTTTGGGTTTGAAGGTAGGTTTGTGTTTGGTGTTGTTGGTAACTATTCAAAATGGAAAGGTCAGGATATGCTCCTTGAGGCGTTCGCAGGCATAAAGAACAGAGGCAATGTTATGCTTGTTTTTGTGGGGAAAAATACAGAGTTGTTGGAAGATAGAGCAAGGGAGCTTGGAGTTGGGGATAGGGTTAGGGCATTTGGGTTTAGAGACGATGCTCCCAAGATTATAAAGGGATTTGATTGCCTTGTCATTCCATCCAAGGAGGGTGAGAGTTTTCCCAATGTTGCCGTTGAGGCTTTTTTTTCTAAAACTGTTGTGGCTGGGACTAATGTGGGTGGCGTGCCTGAGCTTCTTGATGATGGCCGGGGATTTGTTTGTGAGCCGAATGTTGATTCGTTGAAAGGCTTAATGCTTACCGTGTATAACTACGATAAAAGAGAGGAGATGGCAGAAAGGGCATACAGGTTTGCCAAGGAGAACTTAACCATTGAGAAAAAGGTGGATAAGCTTGAGGAGATTTACAGTAGCTTGCTTTCAAAATGAAGTTTTTATTTAAAGCTTTAAGAAGTTTACCCCTTCCCATTTTAAATCTGATTACATCCTCATCTTTAGTTGCTGTATATATTGCTCTTCCAAAGAGAAGAAGGTTGGCTGAAGAGAATATTAAATTTGCCATCGGAGGAGATTGGAAAAGGACAGCCTTTAAAACCTATCTCTATTTTGCCAGGATGCTGGCAGTGAACATAAAGTATTTAGGGGATAGGAGCTTTGTTGAGAGGCATGTAAAAATCACCGGTATAGAGAATTACCGTTTTGCAAAATCTCTTGGTAAGGGAGTTATTTTTACCACCGCACACTTTGGTAATTGGGAGATGATGGTATGTGCATTTGCCTTTCTCCATGAGCCTATCTATGTTATGGTCAGGCCTCTGGATAATAGAAGTGTTGATAGGTTGGTTAATGAGGTTCGCTCATCCTGTGGTAATAAAATTTTGTCCAAAAGGTTAAGTGCTTTTAAATTTATAGAGCTTTTGAGAGGTGGTGGGGTTTTGGGTGTTTTGGTTGACCAGGCTTCAAGTGATAACACCTTTAAGCTCGATTTTTTTGGTAGAAAAGCAAGGGTCAACGAGGGGATAGCGGTGTTTTCCCACAGGCTCGGGGTGCCTATTTTACCTGCATATATGAAAGAGAACGGTAGGGGTTATGAAGTTGTTATAGAAGAACCAATCCTGCCCGACCCGAGCAAAAGTTTTAAAGAGGATGTAGAAGAAATTATGAAAAAGGTGTATAGTAGGTTTGAGGAGTGGATAAGGAAAGAACCGCACAAATATTTCTGGATGCACAACAGATGGAAGTAAAGGCAGTTTTCTTAGACAGGGATGGGACAATCATAGAGGATGTTCACTATTTAAGCAGGCTTGAGGATATAAAGCTCATGCCTCTTGCCAAAGAGGGTCTGGCACTTTTGAAGGAGTGTGGTTATAAGCTCATAGTTGTTACCAATCAGTCTGGCATAGGCAGGGGCTATTTTAGTGAGGAGTTTGTTAAAAAAACGCACGAGGTTCTGAACGATATGCTTGATAACATGATTGATGCTTTCTATTTTTGCCCCCATAAACCTGAGGATAACTGCTCCTGTAGAAAGCCAAAGCCCGGAATGATAGAGCAGGCAATTGGTGATTTTGGTATAGACAGGGAAAAATCCTTTGTTGTGGGGGATAAGGAGACAGATGTTGAGTTGGGTTTGAATGCTGGTATCACGCCCCTGCTTGTAATAAATAAAGATAATGCCCATCTCCTTGAAAACACTAAAGCCAGGGCGTTTTTCTCAAATATTTATGAGGTGGCAATGTGGATTTGCCGAAGGGATTTTATGGCATAACAGACGATAGATTTGGTTGCATAGAGTCTGCAGTGAAGTTGTTAAGCTTTGGTGTGAAAATTTTGCAGCTTAGGTGTAAGAAATTGACAGATAGGGAGTTTCTTGAGCTTGCAGACAGAGTTAGAGAGCTTACAAGCTCAAAAGGTGCTTTGTTTATTGTTGATGATAGAGTCGATATAGCTCTTATGAGTGGTGCAGATGGTGTCCATGTGGGGGATAAAGATATTCCGCCATGTCGAATAAGGAGACTTGTGAGAGATAAATTTATTATTGGCTTAAGTACTCACTCTTTGGAAGATGTAAAAAAAGCAGAGTGTTGCAATTACATTGGGGTTGGTCCTGTCTTTCCAACAACCACAAAGGATAAGCCCCACCCGACACTTGGTGTGGAGCTGGCTAAGAAAATGGTTGAGAAGTCTAAATACCCAGCATTCCTTATTGGTGGTATAGGGCTTGATAATATAGACAGGATTAAAGATATTAAAGCTTGGGGGTTTGCGAGCGTTAGGGATGTTTTAAGTAACGATAAAGAGCATTTTGAGAGGATGATGAGGCTATGGAACGACTCGTAGATAGATTTGGAAGGGAAATTTACTATCTTAGAATATCTGTTACTGACAGGTGCAACTACAGGTGTGTGTACTGTATGCCGAAAGAGGGCATCAAGTGGAAACCGATGGAGGAGATTCTAACCTATGAAGAGATTGCAGCTTTTGTTGATGTGGCAGCGGGTTTGGGTATAAGAAAGATTAAGCTTACAGGTGGAGAGCCGCTGGTCAGAAGGGGTTTGAGCAATCTTGTTTCTATGTTAAAAAGCATTCGAGGCATCGATGAAATCTCTTTAACTACGAACGGTAGCCTTTTAAAGCTTTACGCTGAAGATTTAAAGAGAGCTGGACTTGATAGGATTACTATCAGTATTGATACCCTGAATAGAGATAAATTTAGAGAAATCACCCGCTTTGGCTCTTTAGATGATGTCGTTGAGGGGGCGAAAGCGTTGAATAGGGTGGACTTTAAAAACTCTAAAATCAATACGGTTGTTATGAGGCATATAAATGATGATGAGGTGGTTGATTTAATAAAGTTTTCCATGGATCTGGGCTTTGATATTAGGTTTATAGAGCTCATGCCAACAGATTTAATAAAAAACTGGAAGCGCCATTTTATACCCATAAATGAGATAAGGTCTTTGATAGAAAAAGAATTTAAGCTTGAAAAGGATGATAAAAAGACAAACGGTCCCGCTGTTTACTACAGGATTGGTGGAATTCATGTTGGGTTTATAACGCCTCTGTCATCTGCTTTCTGTAACGCTTGTAATAGAATAAGGCTTACAAGTGATGGTTTTATTTTAACCTGCCTTGGACATTCGGACAGGGTTGGCGTTAGGGATGCTATCAGAAAAGGAGATAGGGAGGAGCTTGAGAGATTGATAAAACTTGCCGTTTTCAAGAAACCGAAAGAGCATGAGCTTTTAAGTGAAAACATACACTCGAGTATGGCAAGTGTTGGAGGATAGCAATGGATTTTACCCACTTCAATGAGCAGAAACGGGCTAAAATGGTTGATGTTAGTGGTAAAGATATTACTGTAAGGGTTGCAAGGGGGTATGGAGAGGTTGTTTTATCTAAGGAAGCTTATATTGCTGTTAAAGAGGGCAGGGTGAAAAAGGGTGATGTTTTGGCTGTGGCTCAGGTTGGTGGAATAATGGGAGCTAAGAACACACCATATTTGATACCCATGTGTCATCCTTTAAATCTGGAGGGGATAGACATCAACTTCGAAATGGACGATGAGAACCACTTAATTAAGATATACTCAGAGGTTAAGGTTACACATAAAACGGGTGTTGAGATGGAGGCACTGACCGCTGTCAGTTTAGCTGCTCTTACCATTTACGATATGTGCAAAGCAATCGATAGAGCAATAGAGATAAGGAAAATCTGCCTTCTTTACAAGGAGGGAGGGAAAAGCGGAAAATTTGAGAGAAATAAGTGATGGAGGTGCTCAAAATGAAGAGAGCAATTCTTCTTGCCCCACTGTTTGTCTTTGTGTTTTATTTGGTGGGTTTTTCTTTGACAGTTCAGAGCATCCAGTGTGGAACAGGAGTGAAGAATAGAAAAATTATGAGCCCTAAAAGTGAGTTTAAAGTGGGAGAGAAGGTTTACTGTTTGACGGTTTTGACAGATATAAAAAAGCCAACATACATTATCCACAGATGGGTTTTAGACGACAGACATTTTGATGTTAAGCTGAAAGTCAAGCCCTATAAAAGGTTTAGAACCTGGTCTTATAAAACTATTTATCCATCAATGATGGGAGTTTGGAAGCTTGAGGTGTTGGACAGTAATGGAAATCTGCTGAGGGAGAAGATTTTCACTGTGAAATGAAAAGGAGAAAAAAATGTTTTTTAAAAGCAAGGAACAGAAAAGAGAGATTTTGAGATCTGAAAAGATTGAGGCTTTAGCAGAAGAGGTTTTAAGGGATAAAGAGAAGGAGCTGAGTGAGGAGATAAAAGATAAGCTAAAGTCTGCCGACCCTTTAACCAAGGCTGAAATTATTTGTGAAATTTACTCAATAGATGCCTATTGCTGGAGGTTCTTCAGAGAGAATTTCTTCGTGGTTTTTGCCGTCAGCCCAGAGAGGAGATTTATTTATTTCAACAGGGCTTTTGAAGAGATAACAGGATGGGATAGGAACAGTTTGTTGAGTGTTAACTCCGCAGCCAAAGTTTTGTGGCCTGAAAACCCTGCAGAGTGCAGCGTGTGTAAATTGGTTGCTAGGTCAATGAGAGAAAAGAAGGTTTTGATAGATGAAGCGACGATTATGAACAAATTTGGTGAGAAGATTCCCGTTATGGTAAATGTCATGCCGATAGTGAGGAATGGCAAGGTTATTTATGTGTATGTGATTTTGAGGGATTTGAGGAGAGAGATAGAGGAAAAGAAAAGGTTTCTTGAGGAGAATGTTGCCCTGATAAAGGACGCTTTGATTAGGGTGGCAAATGGTGATATAGCTGAGCGGATTGAGATACCTGAGGATAATGAGCTTCACGATCTTGAAGCTCCGATTAATGCGATAATAGAGAATTTGCAGAATGTTGTTAAGGGGATTCAAGAATCCGCAAGGGTTGCAGATGAAATATCTGGTGAAACAGCCAAGAGTGTTGAAGATGTTGCAAATTGGAATGAGAGCGTATTCCAGAGATCTCAGGATGAGCTGGTGAAACTCGCTAAAGAGCTTGGAGATGCTACGAAAAATATCGAGGGAATAGTTAATTTAATTAGAGATATTGCAGAACAGACCAATCTGCTTGCGCTGAATGCTGCCATTGAGGCAGCCCGTGCAGGAGAGGCTGGAAGGGGCTTTGCAGTTGTTGCTGATGAGGTTAGGAATTTGGCGGAGAAGAGCCAGAGGGCAACAGGTGATATATCTGATGCTATTAGAGCCATTGAAAAGAGCTCTTATGATATGATTGAGAAGATAAATTTTAACTCGGAAGAGTCGAAGCAGCTTGTGGAGGCGATAAAGTCCTTGAAGGAGAATGTGGATTCACTGGATGAGCATATAAAGCAACTGCTTGATACCGTGTCCATCTTTAATATTTAAGGGGGGAGAAGGCGATATGGGTATGACCATTTCTCAGAAGATTTTGGCTAAAAAGTCGAATAGGGATGAGGTGAAGCCTGGCGAGATTGTGATGGCTGATGTGGATTTGGCGTTTGCAAACGATATAACAGCACCCATTGCCATAGATTTTGTTAGAAAGCTGGGAGTTAATGTTTTTGATGAGAGCAGGATTGCCTTAATTCCAGACCACTTTACGCCCAACAAGGATATAAACTCAGCCAATCAGTGCAAAATCATGAGGGATTTCGTTAAAGAAAGGGGCTTACCCAACTACTGGGAGACGGGGGAGGTTGGCATCGAGCATGCCCTTTTGCCAGAACAGGGTTATGTTAAGCCGGGGATGCTCATTGTTGGTGCAGATTCCCATACTTGCACACATGGCGCTTTGGGAGCATTTGCAACGGGCATGGGTTCAACAGATGTGGGTTTTGCTTTTGCCACGGGAAAAAGCTGGTTCAGGGTGCCAGAGAGCATAAAGTTTGTTTATAGGGGCAAGAGAAATAGATGGGTTGTGGGGAAGGATTTAATTTTATACACAATAGGAAAAATTGGTGTTGCAGGTGCTTTATATAAATCGATGGAGTTTACTGGGGATGCCATTTTTGAGCTTCCCATGGAAGATAGGCTTACCATGTGCAATATGGCGGTTGAAGCCGGGGCTAAGAACGGTATAGTTCCTCCAGATGGAGTTACAGTTGACTATTTAAAGAGCAGGGGGGTTGAGCCTTCCGAGTATGAGATGTTAGCAAGTGACACCGATGCTGAGTATTCAGATATTGTTGAGATAAATGTCTCAAACATAGAGCCTCAGGTGGCTTTTCCCCACCTTCCATCCAACACTAAAGGGATTTCTGAGATAAAGGAAGATATAAAGATTGACCAGGCATTCATAGGTTCTTGCACAAATGGTAGGTTGTCCGATTTAAGGGAAGCGGCGAAGGTTTTAAAGGGGAATAAGGTTGCAAAGTATGTGAGGTTGATAGTTATACCTGCAACTGTTGAAGTTTACAGAGAGGCTTTGAAAGAGGGGCTTTTCGACATATTTCTGGATGCTGGTGCGGTAATTTCAACACCCACCTGCGGTCCTTGTCTTGGGGGTTATATGGGTATTTTGGCAGATGGTGAGGTATGTGTTTCTACCTCTAATAGAAATTTTGTTGGTAGAATGGGCTCTAAAAAGGCGTTTGTCTATCTTTCATCCCCTGCAGTAGCCGCTGCCAGTGCTGTTGCGGGCAAAATTGTTCATCCGGATGAGGTGATAAAATGATATTTAGAGGAAGGGTCTGGGTCTATCCAGACAATGTGGATACAGATGTGATTATACCTGCGAGGTATTTGAATACTTCAGACCCAAAGGAGCTTGCCAAACACTGCATGGAGGATATTGACGAGAGCTTTACGAAAGAGGTTAAAGAGGGTGATATTATAGTAGCTGGTTTTAACTTCGGCAGCGGTTCAAGCAGAGAGCATGCACCCATAGCCATTAAGGCAAGCGGGGTGGCGTGCGTTGTAGCGAAATCTTTTTCGAGGATTTTTTACAGAAATGCTTTTAATATAGGCTTACCCATACTTGAAAGCAGAGTGGTTGACGAGCTTGAAAAATTTGACGAGATTGAGGTGGATACAGAGAGAGGCAAAATAAAGGTGTTGAAGAGCGGTAAAGTTTACTCTTCAAGCGTGATACCTGAATTTATGCAGAGGCTCATTGAGAGCGGTGGTTTGTTTAACTATGCGAAAGAACTTTTAGGTGTTTGAGGTGTAAAATGGGAAGGTTTAAAATAGCCGTTATGGAGGGTGATGGTATAGGACCTGAGATTGTTGCAGAAGGTTTGAAGGTTCTGAATGAGGTGGCACGAAGATTTAACCATGAATTTGAATATGAGAAGGTATATGTTGGTGGGTGCGCTATAGATAAATTCGGTGAGCCTCTGCCCAAAAGTGAGGTTGACAAAATTTTAAAGTGTGATGCTCTATTTTTTGGAGCTGTAGGGGGTCCCAAGTGGGATAATCTTCCGCAGGATAAAAAACCCGAAGCGGGTCTTTTGGGTATAAGAAAAGCTCTTGGTGCTTTTGCTAATTTAAGGCCAGCCAAGGTTTTTGATGAACTTATCGATGCAAGTACACTGAAGCCCGAAGTAATTAGAGGTATAGATATTTTGGTTGTTAGAGAGTTAACAGGAGGTATCTATTTTGGAGAACCAAGAGGAATATTTGAGGAAGATGGTGTAAAGAAGGCTGTTAATACTATGGTTTATACAGAGCCAGAGGTGGAGCGCATTGTCAGACTTGCCTTTGAGCTTGCAAGACAGAGGAGAGGAAAGGTTACAAGCGTTGATAAGGCAAATGTTCTGGATGTATCCCAGTTTTGGAGAGATATTGTTGATCGCATTGCCAGAGATTACCCAGATGTTGAGTATAATCACCTGCTTGTGGACAATGCTGCAATGCAGCTTGTAAGGGATCCAAAGCAGTTTGATGTGATTGTTACTGGTAACATATTTGGTGATATTCTGTCGGATGAGGCGAGCATGTTGACCGGTTCTATAGGAATGCTACCTTCTGCTTCTATTGGTGGCAAAGTTGGAATGTTTGAGCCCATCCACGGTTCAGCGCCCGATATAGCAGGGAAGGGCATAGCAAATCCCATTGCACAGATAGAGTCGGCTGCCATGATGTTGAAGTATGGGTTAAAACTTGACGAAGAGGCTGAGGTTATAGAGAGAGCGGTTGACCTTGTACTGAAAATGGGATACAGGACACCAGATATTATGAGTGAGGGAAAGAAGAGGGTAAACACCCAGCAGATGGGAGACCTGATTGCAAAGGCAGTGGGAGATGTGTAGATGAAACTTGGGATTATTTCCGATTCCCACGATAACATAGAGGCTATAAGATATGTAGTTGAACTGTTTAACAGGGAAGGTGTTGACCTTACAATACATCTGGGAGACATAGTCTCTCCCTTCTGTTTTGATTATTTTAACAAACTAAAAAGCCCGTTTTTGGGTATTTTTGGTAATAACGACGGTGAGGTTTTGTTTTTGCAGCAAAAGAGTGAGGGTAAGTTGCACAAACCTCCCTATGAAGTTGAACTGGATGGAAAAGAGTTTATCCTGATGCATGAGCCTTTTGGTCTTAACAAACTTGCGAAGGAGTACGACTATGTTCTGTATGGGCATCTGCACAGGGTGGATTTAAGGGAGACAGAGAGGGGATACATCATCAACCCCGGTGAGTTGTGTGGATGTTTAACGAAAAAGAGAACAGCGGTAATCCTGAATACAAAAGAGAACAGGGCAGTTCTAACGACTGTTCCTTAATAAAAAAGGTTTCTTTTGAGGGTAGTTTCGAGGCTGCCCGCCTTTTTCCACTTCCCCAGTTTGCCTTTGCTGGCAGGAGCAATGTTGGGAAATCTTCACTGATAAATGCAATCTTAAATAGAAAAATAGCAAGGGTAAGTAAAACGCCAGGAAAAACGGTTCTGATAAATTTTTTTAAGGTAAACGATATGTTTTTTCTTGTTGATCTGCCTGGCTATGGGTATGCAAAGAGGCCAAAAAGTATGAGGCAGAAATGGAGGAAGATTATCGAAGACTATTTGAAAAATGCGAACCTTCTATATCATGTGTTTGTCCTCATCGATTCGAGGCACTTACCGATGGAGAGTGATATTATGTTTATTGAGTGGCTAAAATATTACCAAAGGGAGTTCAGCGTGGTGCTAACCAAAACAGACAGTTCAACCCAGAAAACTATCTCTAAAAACCTGAAATATTTAAAAGAAACAATAGGGGATTTTGATTACTTTCTTACATCCTCTCATAAGAGAAGGGGTTTGGATAAACTGTGCAGTTTTATACTTGAGAGGGCAACACTATAGGATATATCTACTTAAATCCCTGTCTTCCACTATGTCTGAAAGCTTGCTCTGGACATAGCCGGAGTCGATTGTAATTTCTTTTTCCTCTATATCTGGAGCCTCAAAGGAGATCTCTTCAAGCAGTTTTTCAAGCAGCGTATGCAGCCTTCTTGCACCTATATTTTCTGTTTCTTTGTTAATTTTCTCTGCAATTTCGGCTATTTTCTCTATGGCGTCCTCGGTGAATTCGATTATCACTTCCTCTGTCTCAAGCAGAGCCTTGTACTGCTTTATGAGTGCGTTTTTTGGCTCTTTCAGGATTCTTACAAACTCCTCTTTCTTAAGTGGTTGAAGCTCTACTCTTATGGGAAATCTTCCTTGCAACTCTGGGATCATATCGCTTGGTTTAACCTGATGGAAGGCTCCAGCAGCAATGAACAGGATGTGGTCGGTTTTTATTGAGCCATAGCGGGTGTTTACAGTTGAGCCCTCTACAATGGGCAAAAGGTCTCTCTGAACACCTTCCCTTGAAACATCTGGACCGTGGCTTGCTCCAGATTTTGTAACAATTTTGTCTATCTCATCTATGAAAACAATACCATCGTTGGAGGCTTTCTCAACTGCTTTTTCCTTAACCTTATCCTTATCTATTAGCTTTTGGGCTTCTTCGTCTTGGAATATCCTTAAGGCTTCCTTTATTGTAACCTTTCTTGTTTTCTTTCTACCTGGAAGCAGGTTGTCCAGCATATCCTTTAGACTTGAATCTATCTCATCTATTGGAGCTGCTGCCACCTCAATGAACGGAACCATCTGGTCGCTCCTCTGGGGGTTTATGGTTATCTCAACTATTTTATCGTCAAGCTCTCCATTTTTTAACTTCTGCCTAAACTTCTCCCTCGTTTTTTGGATTCTCTCCTGCTCCTCTGTGTCGTAGATGGAGCGCTTTTTCAAGGGAGGCACAAGAATATCGAGGATTCTCTCCTCAGCTTCCTTTTTTGCTTTATCTTCAACCTTCTTTAACTCTTCCTGCTTTACCATCTCATAACTTATTCTTGCCAGGTCTCTGATAATTGATTCCACATCCCTTCCAACATACCCAACTTCAGTGAACTTGCTTGCCTCCACTTTAACGAAGGGAGCATTTGTTATTTTTGCAATACGCCTCGCTATCTCCGTTTTACCTACGCCTGTTGGGCCTATCATTAAGATGTTTTTGGGCATTATTTCATCTTTTATCTCTCCTTTGACCTTGTGCCTTCTATATCTCGTTCTCAAGGCTATGGCTATGGCTTTTTTGGCATCCGATTGTCCAACTATATATTTATCCAGAAGCTCTACTATCTTTTTTGGTGTAAGCCTATCTTCCATATATTATTCTCCCAGTGTTTCTATAGTTATATTGCTGTTTGTATATATGCAGATTGAGGAAGCTATATTGAGGGACTCTTTCACCACCTCTTCTGCAGTAAGGTTTGAGTATTTCAGCAATGCTTTTGCCGCAGCATAGGCGTAATTCCCGCCAGAGCCTATGGCACAGATATCTTCGTCTGGTGATAGAACATCGCCGTTGCCACTAATCAGGTATATGGAACTTGAGTCAGCAGCGATAAGCAGAGCTTCAAGACGCCTCAGGATTTTGTCCGTTCTCCACTCCTTTGCGAGTTCTACAGCAGCTCTTGTTAGGTTGCCTGCATATTCGTTTAGTTTGTCCTCAAGTTTCTCAAACAGTGTAAAGGCATCAGCGGTTGCACCAGCAAAGCCTACCACCACTTTATCGTTGTATAGCTTCCTGATTTTTTTTGCTTTCGATTTAACAACAGTACTACCTAAGGTTACCTGCCCATCTCCCCCAAGCGCAACCTTGCCATCTTTTTTAACACATATTATAGTTGTGCCCTTGAACTCCATCTATGCGCTCTTCTTGTTCTTTTTGAGGATAGGGGGTTTCCCTTTTTCCACGACATCTTCATTGATGATGCACTCGGTTATGCCCTTCATGGATGGAATCTTATACATTAAATCAACCATTATCTGTTCCATTATGCTTCTCAAACCCCTTGCTCCAACCTTTCTCTCTATGGCTTTTTTGGCTATTGCATGGAGCGCTTCGTCGGTAATTGTTAGTTTTACATTATCGAGCTTCAGCATCTTTTGATACTGCTTTACAAGTGCGTTTTTGGGCTCCGTCAATATCCTTACAAGCTCGTCCTCGGACAGCTCCTGCAGGGTTGCGACCACATGGAGCCTACCTATGAGCTCTGGTATAAGTCCGTATTTCATCAGGTCTTCAGGTGTGACCTGCTTTAACAGGTTGTACTTTTCCTTTTTGTCAACCTCTATGGGGTTTGTGAAGCCAATGCTCTTTTTGCTTATTCTTCTTGCTATTATGTTCTCGAGCCCTTCAAATGCACCGCCGCAGATAAACAGTATATTTGTTGTATCAACCTGAATGAACTCCTGTTGCGGGTGTTTTCTACCGCCATAAGGTGGTACATTTACCACACTTCCCTCTATGAGTTTTAGTAAAGCTTGCTGTACACCCTCGCCTGAGACATCCCTTGTTATCGATGGATTTTCACTTTTTCTTGAGATTTTATCTATTTCGTCTATATAGACAATTCCCTTTTGTGCCAGAGCCACATTGTAGTCTGCAGCCTGAAGCAGTCTTACCAATATGTTTTCAACATCCTCACCCACATAACCAGCCTCTGTTAAACTTGTGGCATCTGCAATGGCAAAGGGAACATCGAGTATTTTTGCAAGCGTTTTGGCTATGAGTGTTTTACCTGTTCCTGTTGGTCCTATAAGCAGAATATTGCTCTTTTCAAGCTCGACATCGTCCTTTTTCTTTTTTGTGCTGCTTGCAGCATTGACCCTTTTATAGTGGTTATATGCCGCAACTGCCAGTATCTTTTTTGCATCATCCTGAGAGACTATGTATTCATCGAGCCTCTTTTTTATCTCTTCTGGTGTTAGTGGAACGAGATTCTCGTCCTTCTGTCTTTTAATCTCTTCATCCTCTGATAGAATATCTTCACAC